>JBEGJL010000191.1:0-4362 GCA_041184605.1 Pseudomonadota bacterium | reverse complement strand
TGCTTGAACTGCTCAAGGCCGATCCGGAAGTCACGGCGGCGCTATCACCCGCTGATCTCGATGAGAAGTTCAATCTCGATTACCACTTCAAGGCCATCGACACGATCTTTGCCCGCGTTTTCGGGGAGTAACTTGCCCTTGTCCGGCTTCGCGCCTAGCATCGCCGGACAAGCCACGGCCGGTTATGGAGACTTCGGGCAATGCAGATAATCCGCACGGTCATCTGGGTACTGGTGCTGGTCGCGCTGGGCCTCTTCACACTCAACAACTGGCAGCCTGTGCAGGTCAAGCTGTGGGAGGGGATCATCCTGGAAACCAAGCTGCCAGCGCTGGTGATCGTTTCCTTCCTGATGGGTTTCCTGCCGATGTGGTTGCTGCACAAGGGCGTCCGCTGGCGGCTCAATCGCCGGATCGGGATGATGGAAAACTCCGTTAAGGCCAGTTCGATGGGCCAGCCCGCTGCCTATGCTACCACCACACAGCTCGACGAAGCCGATAAGGACCCGCTCTGACCATGTCGAACCCGATCTACCTTGCGCTCGACGTTCCGCAGCTGGATGCAGCGGAAGCACTGGCTCGCAAGGTGAAGGACCATGTCGGCGGGCTGAAGCTGGGTCTGGAATTCTTCTGCGCTCACGGCCATCACGGCGTGCATGAAATCGCCAAGATCGGCCTGCCGATCTTCCTTGATCTGAAACTGCATGACATCCCCAATACCGTCGCTGCGGCGATGCAGGCGATTCATGTGCTGGAACCAGCGATCGTCACGATCCACGCCTCAGGCGGCCGGGCCATGATGGAAGATGCCAAAGCCGCGGCGGGCGAGCGCACCAAGGTGGTCGCCGTTACCCTGCTGACCAGCCTTGATGAAAGCGACATGGCCGCCACCGGCATCGGCGGGACCGCTCACGATCAGGTCATGCGATTGGCAGACCTTGCGCATTCGGCCGGGCTCGACGGGATTGTCTGCTCGGGCCATGAAGTTGGCGCGGTGCATCGGCAGTGGAAGGACGGCTATTTCGTCGTCCCCGGCCTGCGTCCGGCGGGCGGCGCGATGGGTGACCAGAAACGTGCGGTCACCCCCCGCGAAGCCGGCGAGGCCGGGGCTTGGGTGGTGGTGATCGGCCGGCCGATCAGCCGCGCCGAAGATCCCGTCGCGGCGGCGCGTGCAATCGAGGCAACGCTATAGTATTTTCTCTGGTTCAGCCGGGCGAAAGCTGGCAACGCACATTACTGCGGAACAAGGAGAAGACCATGAAATTGCTTCGCTTCGTACTGGCTCCGATTGCGTTGACGGCAGCTGCCCCGGTTCTCGCTCAGGCCCAGGCCGCGGCGCCGGCCGCAGCCACCACGCTGTTGTCGCTAAACGCCGAAGGCCGCTCATTCCGCAAGCCGGATCTGGCCGTTTTCAATGCCGGGGTAACCAGCCAGGGCAAGACCGCTGCCGCCGCGCTGGCCGCGAACTCGGCTGACATGAACCGCGTCATGGCGGCGCTGAAAGCGGCAGGCATCGCTGATCGCGACATCCAGACCAGCAATCTTAGCATCAATCCGGTCTATCGGCAGCAAGTGGTGCGGAAAGATGGCCAGTTGGAAGAGACAGTACCTGTGATTGTCGGCTATCAGGTCAATAATCAGGTGACCGTGCGCCAGCGTAAACTCGCTGACTTTGGCAAGGTGCTGGATACGCTGGTCAACGCCGGGGCAAACCAGGTGAACGGCCCCGGCTTTGAACTGGATGACAGCGAAGCCGCCATGGACGAGGCCCGCGCTGCTGCCATGGCCAAGGCCCGCCAGCGGGCTGAGCTTTATGCCAAGGCCGCAGGACTGAAGATTAGGCGGATCATTTCAATCAGCGAAAGCGGGGGCTACTCGCCCCCGGTACCGGTTCTCTATGCCAAGATGGCCATGGCCGAGGCGGCGCCCACCCCGATTGCCCCGGGCGAAGTTGGCTTGAGCGCGTCCGTCGCGGTGCAGTTCGAACTGGCACCCTAGGGCCACACGCGTTAGGGGGCGACAATGACCGCCCCCCTGATCAAGCTCTGCGGATTGACTGACGGCACCGCCCTTGATGCGGCGATAGCCGCGCGGGCAGACTATGCGGGCTTCAATTTCTACCCCCCCTCCCCGCGCTTTCTTGGCTTGGGCAAGGCGGCCGAACTTGGCGCGCGAGCAGCGGGCCGGATTGGCCGCGTTGGCGTATTTGTGGATGCCGATGACACGGCCATTGCCGAAGCCGTGGCTGCCGCCCGACTGGACGCTATCCAGCTGCACGGCCGCGAAACCCCGCAACGGGCGGCTGAATTGCGCAGCCGGTTAGGCTTGCCGGTATGGAGGGTGATCGGCGTCGCCAAGGCCGAGGATATTGGCAAGGCAGCGGACTATGTAGGGGCGGCAGACTTTATCCTGTTTGACGCCAAGACGTCCAAGGGCGCCCTGCCCGGCGGCATGGGCCTGGCCTTTGACTGGTCGCTGCTGGCAAACCTGAGGCTGGCGCTTCCCTGGGGGCTGGCCGGCGGCCTGAACCCGGGCAATGTGGCAGAAGCGGCACGGCTGACGAGAGCTCCGCTGGTCGATGCGGCCTCGGGCATCGAAAGCGCGCCGGGCGTGAAAGACCCTGCGCTGATCGCGGCCTTCTGCTCGGCAGCCCGCGGCTGACCTTAATGGCCCAGCGGACCGCTGGACAGCGGCTGAAATCGGTGCCAAGCGCCCCGGCATGACTACGGCCAATTCCTATCGCAATCAGCCTGACGAGCGTGGCCATTTCGGCCAGTTCGGCGGTCGTTATGTCGCCGAAACGCTGATGCCGCTGATCCTCGATCTTGAGCAGAACTACCGCGCGGCCAAGGCCGACCCGGCGTTTCAGGCCGAGTTTGATGATCTGCTGGAACACTATGTCGGCCGCCCCAGCCCGGTCTATTTCGCGCCGCGTCTGACCGAGGAGCTTGGCGGCGCACAGGTGTGGTTCAAGCGCGACGAACTCAACCACACGGGCGCTCACAAGATCAACAACTGCATCGGCCAGATCCTGCTCGCGATCCGCATGGGCAAGACCCGGATCATCGCCGAAACAGGCGCTGGTCAACACGGGGTCGCGACAGCAACGGTCTGCGCGCGCTTCGGCCTGCCCTGCGTGGTCTACATGGGCGCGACCGATGTGGCCCGCCAGGCGCCCAACGTGTTCCGGATGAAGCTGCTCGGCGCCGAAGTCGTGCCGGTCACTTCGGGCGCGGCGACGCTGAAGGACGCGATGAATGAGGCGCTGCGCGACTGGGTCGCCAATGTCCACGACACCTTCTACATCATCGGCACCGCCGCCGGACCGCATCCCTATCCGGAACTGGTGCGCGATTTCCAGAGCGTGATCGGCAAGGAAGCCCGCGCCCAGATGCTGGCACGTACCGGCAAACTGCCTGACCTGTTGGTCGCCGCGATCGGCGGCGGCAGCAATGCGATCGGCCTGTTTCACCCGTTCCTCGATGATCCTTCGGTCAGGATGCTGGGCGTAGAGGCGGCGGGCCATGGGCTCGACAAGGAACACGCCGCCTCGCTCGCTGGCGGGCGCCCTGGCATCCTCCACGGCAACAAGACCTACCTGTTGCAGGACGAGGACGGCCAGATCACCGAAGGCCACTCGATCAGCGCCGGGCTTGATTATCCGGGCATCGGGCCGGAGCATTCCTGGCTCAAGGAGATCGGCCGGGTCGATTACACCAGCGTGACCGATACCGAAGCGCTTGAAGGCTTTCAGCTGCTCTGCCGGACCGAGGGGATCATCCCCGCGCTGGAGCCGAGCCACGCCATTGCCGCCGTCACCAAGGTGGCCCCGACCATGAGCAAGGACCAGATCATCCTGGTCAACCTTTGCGGGCGGGGTGACAAGGACATTTTCTCGGTCGCGGAGCACTTGGGGGTCTCGCTGTGAGCCGCCTCTCCGCCGCATTCGCCAAGGGCCGCCCCGCCCTCGTCACCTTCGTCACCGGGGGCGATCCCACGCCCGATGCCACGCCCGCGATCCTTGATGCGCTGGTGGCCGGCGGGGCTGACGTGATCGAGCTGGGCATGCCCTTCACCGATCCAATGGCCGATGGCCCGGCGATCCAGAAGGCGAACCTGCGTTCGCTCGGCGCGGGCACCCGCACGGCCGACATCCTCAAGATCGCACGTGATTTCCGCGGTCGGCATCCGGATGTGCCGCTGGTGCTGATGGGCTATGCCAACCCGATGACCATTCGCGGGGCTGACTGGTTCGCCGATGCCTGCGCGAATGCCGGGGTCGACGGCGTGATCTGTGTCGATATTCCGCCCGAGGAAGATCCGGAGCTTGGCCCCGCCCTGCGCGCCAAGGGCATTTCGCTGATC
>JBEGJL010000190.1:0-2679 GCA_041184605.1 Pseudomonadota bacterium | reverse complement strand
GTGATGGACGCCCGTTCTGCCTTGACGACTCCTGATCTGGAACCAGCGTTCCGCACTTCAAGACCTCTTTGCTGTTGATTGTCGTTGAGAAGTGACCCGTTATTTTCACTGAGAAGTGACCCGGGTGGTTGGTATATCCCGCGTTGCGGGTTTTGGGTCAAGAGGTTGGTTTTTCCTTTCTGTTTTTGGGCGCTGCGGCACTGGCGCGGAAGCGGAAGCTGTCATTCCCGGTCTCAAGGATGTGGCAGTGGTGCGTAAGTCGATCGAGCAAAGCGGTCGTCATCTTGGCATCACCGAACACACCGCCCCATTCGCTGAACGATAGATTGGTGGTGATGATGACGCTGGTCTGCTCATAAAGCTTGGAGAGCAGATGGAACAGCAGCGCGCCGCCTGATGGACTGAACGGCAGATAGCCTAACTCGTCGAGAATGACGAGATCAAGGCGCAGCAGGCGCTCGGCAACCTGGCCAGCTTTATTCATAGCCTTTTCCTGTTCCAGCGCATTGACCAGATCAACCGTGGAGAAGAAGCGGACCTTTTTGCGGTGATGCTCAACAGCCTGCACGCCAAGCGCTGTAGCCATGTGGCTTTTACCTGTCCCGGGACCGCCGATCAGTACGATATTGTCGGCACCGTCTATAAAATCTCCACGATGGAGTTGACGGATGAGGGCTTCATTCACCTCGCTGGCTGCAAAGTCGAACCCGGCCAGATCCTTGTAGGCCGGGAACCGGGCTGCCTTAATGTGGTAAGCGATGGATCTGACCTCACGTTCGGTCATCTCCGCCTTGAGCAGCTGCGAGAGGATCGGCACAGCCGCTTCGAACGCAGGGGCACCCTGTTCGATCAGGTCGCTGACGGCGCCAGCCATGCCGTACATCTTGAGGCCGCGTAGCATGACCACGATCGCGGCGCTGGCGGGATCATGACGCATGACGCGCCTCCTTGTTCCGGAGGGCATCGTAGCGCCCGACATTGGCTAGAGGCTCGCGCGCAAGGCGCAAAGCCTGTGGTGCATCTATAGGGGTTGGCGGGATAGCTTTGCCATCGGTCAAACGATGCAGGATATTGAGAACATGGGTCTTGGTCGCCACCCCAGCATCAAGGGCAAGCTCGACCGCGCATAGCACTGCCTGCTCATCATGATGCAGCACAAGCGCCAGTATCTCGGCCATCTCCCTGTCGCCGCCAGGCCGCTTGAGGATCAGCCCTTGCAACTGCCGGAACGCTTGCGGCAGTTCGGTGAAGGGTGCCCCGTTACGCAAGGCACCGGGCTTGCGTTGGATTACTGCCAGATAGTGGCGCCAGTCATACACCGTTTGGCCGGGCATATGGTGCGAGCGCTCAATAATCCGAACATGCTCGCACACGATCTGCCCTTCGGCAACAACAACGACCCGGTTCGGGTATATCCGCAGGCTCACCCGCTGGTTCGCAAACGATGCCGGCACGCTATAACGGTTACGGTCAAAGTTCACGAGGCAGGTCGGGGATACCCGCTTGCTGTGTTCGACAAAGCCGTCGAAGATACGGCCCTGCGGCATCAAGCTGGCGACTTCCTCGGCATGCACATCAGCCACGGTACCAGGCAGGCTACCGTGCTTGATATGCCCCCATTGCGCAATGCAATGTTCCTCCAGCCAAGCGTTCAGGGCATCGATATCGGGGAAGCTGGGCCCAGAGGCACTAAGGGGCTGCCACAGCCGCCGCCGCGCATCCTGCACGTTCTTCTCGACCTGTCCTTTCTCCCACCCCGAGGCCGGGTTACAGAAGTCTGCTTCGAACAGGTAATGGCTCGCCATAGCGGCAAAGCGCGCATTGACCTGTCTGACTTTGCCCCGGCCAATGCGATCGACCGCCGTCCTCATATTATCAAAAATACCCCGCTGGGGAACACCGCCCAGCACCCTGAACGCCTCAGCAAGCGCGTCGAACAGCATCTCGTGGGTCTGAAGTGGATATGCCCGAACAATGAACGCTCGGCTGTATGATAGCTTGGTATGCGCTACCTGCAACTTGGTCTGCCTGCCACCTATAATGGCCCAGTCTTCGCTCCAGTCGAACTGGAAGGCTTCACCCGCCGCAAACACCAAGGGCACAAAAGTGCCGCGTCCGCTGGTCTGCTGCTCGCGTTGGCGTTCAGCCTTCCAAGCGCGCACAAAGGCTGCAACCCGCTCGTAGGAACCGTCATAGCCCAATACCACAAGATCAGCGTGCATCTGCTTGGCTGTGCGCTTCTGCTTTCGCGACTTGCCAACCTCAATCCGCAGCCACCCCGACAGCTTCTCTGCAAACGGATCAAGCTTGCTCGGCCGAACAGAGGCCCTGAATACCGGTTCTAACGTGTCTGCACGTAAATACTTGCGGATCGTGTTCCGCGACAATCCTGTCCGCCGTACAATCTCACGGATCGGCATCCCTTGCCGAAAACGCCAGCGACGTATCACACTCAATAAATCCATGTTGATCACTCCTCATCCCCCCAACCGGTCGGTCAGGGTGTGGTTCAAACATGGGTCAAATCTCAGTGAAAACTTATGCCCCTAACGGGTCACTTCTCAACGACAATCAACAGGCAGTGCCCAGCGATTTTGATGCTTGTCGTTTATGAAGCATCGGGGCTCGGAAAATGGATAATAAGCCTGCATCACCAGTACTGCTGGCCCTCTATAAGGG
>JBEGJL010000189.1:0-7906 GCA_041184605.1 Pseudomonadota bacterium | reverse complement strand
GGAGCTTGAGCGACTGGCATGGCGCCTGTTGGCAACACTTGCCGGCACGGCTGCGCCCGGTGAGCAGCTGCCAATCGTGGTCAATCAATCTCCCGGCGGCTTCCGCATCGCACTTGGCTTGCCTGCCAGCCTTACCGCGCGGGCGGAGCAAGACCTGTTCGAAGCAGCCCCAGGGTCGATCCCCCAGGCGATTTCGGCCGGGGTTTTCGGTGTCGGCTTCGCATTGCGGCTGGCCCGCGCCGAAGCCCGCGCTGCCGGTGGCGATCTCGTGCACGATGACGAACATCTGATCCTGACCCTCCCAGGCTTGACCGGCTCGACGGAGCGCCATAGCCAAGCAGTCTGAAGCCATACGCGGGTCAGGCGGGTGGCACCGCCGGGGAACTTGCCACGTGCCGCAGCCTTGCATCACGGACTTGCCCGATAAAGCTCGGGCCGTGCGCTTTAGCCCGGCTTTCGGCCAGCGCTTCATCCTGACTGTCGATGTCGAAGAAGAATTCGACTGGACCCAGCCAATCCAGCGCGACGGGTATACACTGCATTCAGTAACCCGGCTCGCCCACTTCCAGGAATTCTGCGAAGGTGTCGGCGTGGTACCGGTCTATCTGGTGGATTATCCGATCGCCACATCGCCCGCCGCGTGCGAAGCACTGCGCCCGGCGATTGCCGCCGGCAAGGCCGAAATCGGGATCCAACTGCACCCTTGGGTCAATCCGCCGCATTCAGAAAGCGTGAGCGATTTCAATTCATTTGCAGGGAATCTTCCGCCAGAGCTTGAGTTGCAAAAGTTCAAACATTTGCGGGATGCCATTGAACATGGCTTTGGTGTCACGCCCCTGATCTATCGCGCCGGACGTTATGGCCTTGGGGCAGCGACAGCGCAGATGTTGCTGGACCACGGGATTGTGATCGACACCTCAATCCGATCACGGTTTGATTACACCATCGAGGGCGGACCAAGCTTTCGAAACCACCCGATCACCCCATGGTGGATCGATTCCGGGCAGCGGCTGATGGAGCTTCCCCTGACCACAGTCTATTGGGGCCTGCTGCGCCAGTTCGGACCGCGCCTTTACCCCATGCTCTGGCGCACACCGCAGTTGCGCGGCATCCTTGCGAAGACCGGTCTGCTGGAACGCATTCCGCTTACCCCGGAAGGCGTGACGCTGGACGAAGCCATCCGCGGCATCGACATCGCGCTGGATGAAGGCCTGCCGGTGCTGGTCTTTTCGTTCCACAGTCCTTCCCTCGCCCCCGGGTTCACGCCCTATGTGCGCAGCGAGGCCGATCTCGATGCATTCTACGATTGGTGGCGCGGCGTCTTCGTCTATCTCCAGCGGCGCGGTGTCCGCCCCAGCTCGGTCAGCGATCTGATGCAGGCTGTCACCCTTGCCTAAGCGCCGTCGGCCAGCTAACCGGATCACCGCCATCGCGCAGATGGGCCTGTAGCTCAGTTGGTTAGAGCTGGCCGCTCATAACGGCTAGGTCGCGGGTTCGAGTCCTGCCGGGCCCACCACCCTCCACAGCCCCCGCGAGATCGGTTTGGAGGGGAAAGATTATGCGTAAGAAGATCGGTTTGGCAGTCCTGCTCGGGCTTGGTGCAGCAGCGGGCGTCATCGCCTGGAACACGGCCACTTTTGCGCCCGAAGGGCTGGCGCGAGCGGATGACATCAAGGTGGCTGCCGCGATCGAGCCCGATCTGAACGCCGCCGCCAACCGACTGGGCCAAGCAATCCGTTTCCAGACCGTATCGAACCAGGATCCGGCGCAGAACCGGATGGACCAGTGGGCCGGCTTCCAGGCCTGGCTCCAGTCCACCTACCCCGCAGCGCACAAGGCCATGCAGCGCGAAATCGTCGGCAAGGCGACGCTGCTCTACACCTGGCCCGGCAGCGACGCGTCGCTGCAACCGATCATCCTGAAGGCCCACCAGGACGTTGTCCCGGTCACCCCGGGGACCGAGAAGGACTGGCAGCATCCACCCTTTGCCGGCGTGGTTGCCGATGGTGCGGTCTGGGGCCGCGGTGCGGTGGATGACAAGGGCTCGCTCGTCACCCTGTTCGAAGCTGCCGAACTGCTCGCTGCCAAGGGCTTCAAGCCCAAGCGGACGATTATCATCGTTTCCGGCCATGACGAGGAAGTCGGCGGGACCGGTGCCCAGGCTGCGGCGGATGCGCTGAAGAAACGCGGCGTCAAATCGCTCTTCACGCTCGATGAGGGCAGCGCGATCATCAGCGATGCCCCGATCATCAATGGCCCGGCGATCATGATTGCCGTGGCTGAAAAGGGTTATGCCACCCTGCGCGTCACGGCCAAGGCACCGGGCGGGCATTCATCGATGCCGCCGGAAGAAATTGGCACGATCACCCTCGCCAAGGCGATCACCGCGATCCACGCCAAGCAGTTCCCGATGCGGCTGGACCAGCCGGCCTTCGGCACCGTTGGAGCACTTGCTGCGGAAAAGGGCGGTGTGATGAAGATGATCGCAGCCAATCCTTGGCTATTCGGCGCCCTGATCAAGTCACAGATGAGTGTCAGCCCGGCCGGGGCGGCGCAACTGCACACCACCATCGCCCCGACCATGCTGCAAGGCAGCCCCAAGGAAAACGTCCTGCCGCAGGAAGCCTTCGGCCTGGTCAACTATCGCCTGGCACCCTGGGACAGCTCGGCCGATGTATTGGCCCGCGCGAAGCAGGCGGCCGGCAAGCTGCCCGTGACCTTCAGCTGGGAACGCGAACCACGCGAAGCTTCGCCGGTCTCCTCAACCACCTCGCAAGGCTGGAAACTGCTCCGCGCCGCGGCTGAGGCAGAGGCCCCCGGCGCACCTGTCGCGCCCTTCCTGGTCGTTGGCGGCACCGACAGCCGCTATATGAAGGACGTATCGCAGGACACCTATCGGTTCCAGGCGCTGCGGCTCTCCACCAAGGAGACCAAGATGATCCACGGCACCAACGAACACATCACGACCGAAAATCTTGGCAGCATGATCCGTTTCTTCACGCGCCTGATTGCCACCAGCGCAAGTTGAGCCTAAGGCGCCCGCACGGTCGGGGAGTAGCGCAGCCCGGTAGCGCGCCTGCTTTGGGAGCAGGATGTCGCAGGTTCGAATCCTGTCTCCCCGACCAAATCCCTTTCAACCCAGCTTAACTGCCACCCAGCGGCCCGGCCTCGTTGGCGACGATCGCCAGCACGCGGCGCCAGGCTTCGACGTTTTGGCCCAGTTGCACCGGATCAACCTTGTCGAGCGTATCGTCCGGGGTATGGTGCAGGTCGAAATAGCGGGTGCCATCCTGGCTCAAGTCAACCACGGCCAGCTTCTGTGCCTTGGCGATCGCGCCAACATCGGCCCCGCCGCTGGCCTTGCCGGCAGCGCGGACTACGCCGATTTCGGCGAGCGAAGCGGCAACCTTGTCCGCGAGGGCGGCATTGCCGGGGCCAAAGTCAAACTGCACGCGCCAGACCTTGTCGGCGCCGAAATCGCTTTCCATCGCCAGGCCATGCGGCTCGTTCTTGTGCGCCTCGGCATAAGCCGCGCCGCCAAACACGCCGACTTCTTCGGAGCCGGCCCAGAGCACGCGGATGGTGCGCAGCGCTTTCCCGTTCTTCTGCGCGGCCAGCGCCCCGGCGGTGACGATCCCGCAACCGGCCGCATCGTCAAAGGCGCCGGTGCCCAGATCCCAGCTATCCAGATGGCAAGCCACCAGGATCGGCGGCAGCGTGGGATCACGGCCCGGCAGTTCAGCAACGACATTGCCCGAAGGCAGCTTGGCCACCGGCTTGCCTTCCAGCTGCAGCGCCAGGGTCATCGGCTTGCCGGTCTTGGCGGCACGGGCGATCAGGTCAGCGTCGGGGTTGGAGACCGCACCCGCCGGGATGGGCGTAACGTCCTTGGCCCAACTCGTCGCGCCGGTATGCGGATTGCGGTGCCAGTCGGTACCGATCGAGCGGATCACCACGCCGGCCGCGCCCTTGCTCGCCGCGATTGACGGACCCTGCCGCCGCGCCGCGCCATAGGGGCCATAACCCGCCCCATCCTGCGTCGCACGCATGGCGTGGTCGATGAAGGCGATCTTGCCCTTTAGCGAACCCTCAGGCGCGGCCTTCAGTGCATCGAGCGTGGGGAAATAGACCAGGGGAGCAGTCAGCCCGCCCTTCGGTGTGGGCGCGCTATAGCCCAGCGCAGTGATCGCCAGCTTGTGCGGATAGGGCGCAGTCAGCATGGCGCTTTCCGGCCCGCGCACCCAGCCATCGAAAGTGAACGGTTCGATCCGCACATTCTCGAAACCCAGCGAGTTCAGCCGAACAACGGCCCAATCGCGGGCTGCCGCTTCACGATCAGAACCGGCCAGCCGCTGGCCGATCTCGGTGGTCAGGCCTTCGACAATATCCCAGGCCACGCCGGAACCCTGGCTGGGTGGGCCGGCATGGACAGTGGTGGAAAGCAGCAGGGCGGAGAGCGCGGCGGCGCGGGTCATGGTCTTGTGCATGCCGCCTGCTTTACCCGCCCGCTTTGCAAAGGCAATCCGCTTGCCCACCGGCGCGCCAGCCTGTAGTGGCGCGGCCAATTCCCATTTCGCGATTTTCCAGAGGACCGACCGATGGCCGCCCAATACGCCTATGTCATGAAGGGCATGACCAAGACCTTCCCCGGCGCACAGAAGCCGGTGCTGAACGACATCAACCTGCAGTTCTATCAGGGTGCCAAGATCGGCATCGTCGGCCCGAACGGCGCGGGTAAATCGACCCTGATGAAGATCATGGGCGGAATCGACACCGATTTCACCGGCGAAGCCTGGCCGGGTGAGAACATCACGGTCGGTTACCTTCCGCAGGAGCCGGAGCTCGACAAGACCAAGACCGTGCTGGAAAACGTCAAGGACGGCGCCCGCGCAACGGCTGACCTGGTCGATCGCTTCAACGAAATCTCCAACATCATGGCCGATCCGCCGGAAGACGCGGATTTCGATGCGCTGATGGAGGAAATGGGCGACCTGCAAGGCAAGATCGACGCGGTGGATGGCTGGACGCTCGACAACCAGCTTGAAATCGCGATGGAAGCCCTGCGCTGCCCGCCGGGTGACTGGTCGGTGGAAAGCCTGTCGGGCGGTGAAAAGCGCCGCATCGCGTTGACCCGCCTGCTGATCCAGAAGCCAGACATCCTGCTGCTTGACGAACCGACCAACCACCTTGATGCCGAAAGCGTCGAATGGCTGGAAAACCACCTCAAGGAATATGCCGGCGCGGTGCTGATGATCACCCACGACCGCTATTTCCTTGATAACGTCGTCGGCTGGATCCTCGAACTCGATCGCGGCCGCTACTTCCCGTATGAGGGCAATTACTCGACCTACCTGGAAAAGAAGGCCAAGCGCCTGGAACAGGAAGATCGCGAGGAAAGCGGCAAGCAGAAGGCGCTGCAGCGCGAACTGGAATGGATCCGGCAGACCCCGGCCGCCCGCCAGACCAAGTCCAAGGCGCGTATCCGCAAGTTCGAGGAACTGCAGAACGCGCAGGACAACCGCCCGATCGGCAAGGCCCAGATCGTCATCCAGGTGCCCGAGCGGCTGGGCGGCAAGGTGATCGAGGTGAAAAACATCTCGAAGGCCTATGGCGACAAGCTGCTGTTCGAAGACCTGACCTTCACCCTGCCGCCGGGCGGTATCGTGGGCGTGATCGGCCCGAACGGTGCCGGTAAGTCGACCCTGTTCAAGATCATTACCGGCAAGGAAGTGCCCGACAGCGGCACGATCGAAATCGGTTCGACTGTCCATCTGGGCTATGTTGACCAGAGCCGCGACCATCTCGACCCGAAGCATAACGTCTGGGAGGAAATCTCTGACGGGCTAGATTACATGAAGGTCAACGGCCAGGACATGTCGACCCGCGCCTATGTTGGCGCGTTCAACTTCAAGGGCGCGGACCAGCAGAAGAACGTCGGCAAGCTTTCGGGCGGTGAACGCAACCGCGTTCACATGGCCAAGATGCTGAAGCAGGGCGGCAACGTGCTGTTGCTTGACGAACCGACCAACGACCTTGACGTCGAAACCCTCGCCGCGCTCGAAGAAGCCATTGAAAACTTCGCCGGCTGCGCCGTGGTCATCTCGCACGACCGCTTCTTCCTTGACCGACTGGCCACCCACATCCTGGCCTTCGAAGGCAACAGCCACGTCGAATGGTTTGAGGGCAACTTCGCGGCATACGAAGAAGACAAGCGCCGCCGCCTGGGCGATGCGGCGGATCGTCCGACCCGCCTCGCGTACAAGAAGCTGACGCGCTGACGCGCTTGGGCAAGAAGCTGACGCGCTGACCGGTCAGGGGATCACCCAGGTCCCCTGCCAGTCCTGCCCCGGTCCCGGCCGCGTGAACTGCGCGCGCCGGTGGCCGTCGTGGGCAAGATATAGCCAGTCGAGCGAGGTCGGTTCGATCAGCAAGACGGCAAAGTTCTCGCGCGCCGGCAGCAGTTGCTGCTCGTTCGGGCGGATGCCCTCCACTTCAGCCGGCAGGCCGGAGCCTGCTTTATCGGTCGGGGTGCCGGGAGCGGCCACCGCAAGATAGCACCGGCGGGCATATTCACTGGCCGCAGCCCAGGCAGCATCGGCAATGGGCCCCGAACCTTCAACCCGCGCCGGGCCGCTTAACCGCAACTGGATCTTTGCCCCAGGATCGAAAGCCAGCACGCTTGCGCTGCCTTGTGCTCCAATCCGCTGCACCTTGGCGCTGCGGAAATCGGTGTGGAAGCGCAGCAGCCCGATATTCGCGGTACAGTCTCGCAGCACCATCATCCGCAGGTCACCATCGGCCGTACCAACCACCGGCACATGCATGGGGGATTTGCGGTCCCGCGCAGCGCGGGTCAGGTGAGACGTGGCATCGGCCAGCACGGCATCAAGCGTTTCAAACATCCTCGTCCCTTACCCTTGCTCATCCGATTCCTGAACAAGGAACCCTATTTGCCATTCACCCTGGCGACAGCGCGAATCGCTTAGCTCTATGCACAGGTCGCCGCCGATGGTGCGGCGCGGTGAATGGAGAACGGCCATGGCCGTGAAGCTCAAGTCGATTGCCGGCAAGGTCAGCGCATTGGCGCTTGCCGTTTCCGCCCTCGCCCTGCCGCTGACCGCGCAGGCACAAGAAGAAGGGCGCCACTTTCGCGATAATGAAGCTGCCGGGAATGTCGGGGGTGACAATGAAGCCCGCCGCGCCCCGCACTCTGCCCCGCGTGAGGATAATGGCCAGCCTTGGTCGCGCCCGGCCCAGTCTGCCGCGCAAGCTGTTCCAGCAGGCGATTACCAGCAGGGCCGCGCTGCGCAGGCACCGGGCTGGAACCGCAGTGCCGATCGCCGCGAAGCCAGCAGCTGGAACGGCAATCCGCGCGGCTGGGAAAACCGTGGCGGCGGCAACTGGCGCGGTGATGCGGCCCGGTCCGCGCCTCCGCAGCAGCCGCAGCAGCCGCAGGCGGCTCCCGCTCCCATTATTCAGGGAAGAAGCTGGACAAACCGCCAGGCCGATCATTCGCACGATTGGTCGCGCCAGGTTGCCGAGCGAAACTATCGCGATGCCTATCGCCGCGAAGAATATCGCCGCGATGCGGACCGCCGCTGGGACAATCGCGGGGACCGTTCGCGCTATGGCACCAACCAGGACTATCGCCGCTGGGACAACCGCTGGCGCGATAACCGGCGCTATGACTGGTATTCCTATCGTCGCACATCGCCGAGCGCGTTTCGGGTGGGCATCTACTACTCACCTTACCGGAACTACAGCTACCGCCGGTTGAGCGTCGGGTTCTTCCTCGATTCGCTGTTCTATTCGAACCGGTACTGGATCAACGACCCGTGGCAGTATCGCCTGCCCGATGTTTACGGTCCCTATCGCTGGGTGCGGTACTATGACGACGCCCTGTTGG
>JBEGJL010000188.1:0-3168 GCA_041184605.1 Pseudomonadota bacterium | reverse complement strand
CCCCGCGATCCCGGCGATTGCCGGCGTCACTCCGCGCGTCGCTCGCGCCGGGTACAAGGACTGGGGGCGCTGCGACCTGACCTTTGTCGAGCTGGCGGAGGGCACGGCCGTGGCCGGGGTCTTCACCCGCAACGTCTGCTGTTCATCCGAAGTTGAACTGGGCCGCCAGAACGTCGCGCAGGGTCGCGCGCGGGCGCTGGTGGTCAATGCCGGCAATTCCAACGCGTTTACCGGCTATCGCGGCCGCGAAGCGGTCGAAGCGATCATGGCGCAGGTCAGCGCACATCTTGGCTGCCCGCGCGAACAGGTCTTCGTCTCTTCCACCGGGGTGATCGGGGTGCCCCTGCCCAAGGACAAGGCCAAGGCCGGGATCGATGCTGCGCTGGTGGCCGAACCCTGCGATTGGCAGGCCGCCGCCAATACGATCGGCACTACCGATACCTTTGCCAAGGGGGCCATGGCCCGCGCTGTGGTTGATGGCCGCACGGTTACCATCGGCGCGATCATCAAGGGCAGCGGCATGATCGCGCCCGATATGGCGACCATGCTGGGCTATGTGTTCACCGATGCCGCGGTGGAGCCGGGCTTCCTGCAAGAGCTGCTCTCTGCCGCCAACCAGCGCACCTTTTCCTGCATCACGGTCGATAGTGACACCTCGACCAGCGACACGGTCATGGCCTTTGCCACCGGCGCGGCGGGCAATGCGCCGCTCGCCTCGTTCGACAGTACCGGGGCCGATGCCTTTGCCGCAGCGCTGGAAGACGTCTGCCGCCAGATGGCTCACCTCGTCGTCCGCGATGGTGAGGGCGCGCAGAAATTCATCGCCGTTACCGTCAGCGGTGCGGTCAGCGATGCCAGCGCGCGCAAAGTCGGCCTGGCCATCGCCAACTCGCCGCTGGTCAAGACCGCCATCGCCGGTGAGGACGCGAACTGGGGCCGCGTGGTCATGGCCGTGGGCAAGGCCGGGGAACCGGCGGACCGCGATCGCCTGTCCATCGGGTTTGGCGGCACCTGGGCCGCGCGCGAGGGCCAGCCGCTCGCCGATTATGACGAAGCCCCGGTTGCCGCGCACCTTAAAGGTCAGGACATTACCATTGAGGTTGATCTTGGCATGGGCGACGGCCGGGCGACCGTCTGGACCTGCGACCTGACCCACGGCTACATCTCGATCAATGCGGATTACCGGTCATGACCCAAGCCCTTGATGCCGCCGTTCTCGCCGTCATCAAGGATGCTTCGGCCCGCGCCGTGATGCCGCGTTACCAGCAGCTCGAAGCGCATGAAGTGATCGACAAGTCGGTCGGCGAACTGGTCACCGTGGCAGACCGCGAGGCAGAAGTGATCCTGGCCGAAGGCCTGGCCAAGCTGCTGCCCGAAGCCGCCATCGTCGGTGAGGAAGCCTGCGAGGCCAACCCCGCGCTGATGGACCGGCTGGGCGATGCGCTGTGCTGGATTATCGATCCGATTGACGGCACCAACAATTTTGCCAGCGGCAAGCCGCCCTTCGGGATCATGGTCGCCCTGGCCGAAGCCGGCGAAACGATTGGCGGCTGGATCTATGATCCCTTGCGCGGGCGGTTCTGCACCGCGCACAAGGGCCATGGCGCCTTTATCGATGGTGAGCGGATTACGGCCCGCACCAGCGGCCAGACCCCACCAATTGCGGCGATTTCACTAGTCTTTGCCGATCCCGCCCGGCGCGAGGCGCTGAAAACGCATATCGCCCCGCATTACACGCTGGTCGACATCCCGCGCTGCGCCGCCGAACAGTACCCCCGGATCGCGCTGGGGGAAAACGACATCACGATCTTCGAACGCACCCTGGCCTGGGATCATGCCGCGGGGGTGCTGTTGGTCAATGAAGCGGGTGGCAAGGTCGCGCGGCCCGATGGGCAGCCCTATCGGGTGGACGAGCATCTGCGCCCCAGCCTGATCGGCGCGGCCAGCCCGGCCCTGTGGGACGAACTGGCGACGCGGATGGCGCTGCTCTAAGTCTAAAGCACCCCTAACCCAAAACCCGCTCGTGCTGAGCTTGTCGAAGCACTGCTCTTCCTTGCCGAAGCAGATTCAATCCGCAAGAAAGTACGGTCCTTCGACAAGCTCAGGACGAGCGGGCTTGGAATTGGAAAGCTAGTTAGAGCACCGATTCCAGCCAGCCCTTGAGCTGGCTCTTCGGCGCAGCACCCAGCTTCTGGGCGACTGGCTGGCCATCCTTGAACAGGATCATCAGCGGGATCGACTGCACGCCGAACTGGGCGGACACGTCGGTGTTTTCCATGATGTCGACCTTGGCGATGGTCACCTGATCAGCCAGTTCCTCGCTGATTTCTTCCAGCGCCGGGGCGATCATCTTGCACGGACCGCACCAGTCAGCCCAGAAATCGACCAGCACGGGCTTGTCGGACTGCAGCACATCGGCGGCGAAGCTGGCATCGGTAACGGCTTTGGTGGCCATGGGGAATCTCCTGAATGGGTTGCTGGTTTATCTAGGGTGGCAGCTTCGCTTCGGCAATCGCTGCGGTTCAAAAGCTTTCCTCGCCGCCCCGCAATGCCTGCTTGTGCACCGCCAGCAGATCATCGGGCAGCGCGATCAGGCGCGGGGTCTGGGTATAGAGCAAGGCCGCCTCGATCCGGCGGCCCGGATAGGCGGCCTCCAGCGCGGCAGCATAGGCCGCCATCTGCCGCAGGATCGCCACGGGCACGGCATCAAGGCTTTCGGGCGGACGCCGCGCGGTCTTGAAATCGATCAGGCGGATGCGGTCGGGCAACAGCACCATCCGGTCAATCGTGCCGACCACGACCTGCCCGCCGACCGTCGCCGCAATCGGCACTTCGGCCAGCGCGCCCGGCGCAAACAGGTCTGCCCAGGCAGGCTCGGCCAGGACCGCGAGCGCGGAGGCGACCATCTCCGCGCGATCCGGCGCGGTAAAATCGCTGCCATTGCGCGCCAGCCAGGCCTCGGCCGCAGCCTTGCGCCCCTCGGGCGGCAATTCGGGCAAACGCTCAAGCAGCTTGTGGAGCAGCACGCCGCGCGCCGCGGCCTGACCTGCCCCGGGCGGGAACGGCGGGTCGGTCGCCAGGTCCTCGCCCAGCGATGAAGGCGCCAGCGGACGCGGCGGGCGCGGTTCGGGGGCGACGGGTCGCTCCAGCCAGGCCGGCAACAGCGGC
>JBEGJL010000187.1:0-3137 GCA_041184605.1 Pseudomonadota bacterium | reverse complement strand
CCGCTGGAGCGCCCGCCCCGCCGTCCAGCTCGGCGGCGATGGACTGCATGTGACGAACTGCCGCCGAGATCGCTGCATAGGATGCGGCCTGCCCTTCGGACCAAGCCCTGCCTCCAGCAGGCGCAATTCCAGCAACCTGCTCCACCAGGGCGCGGATGGCGGCGGCGATTCCCAAGGCGTCGCCGCCATGCGGACCGCCGATTATTGGGGCGTCTTCGTAGGCATCAAGCACCGCCTGAGCGGCGGGGGAAAGGGGCGGGGTGGTCATTTCGTTGCCTCGTGCGGTGGGTTGATTCGTAGCCAGGCGTTCATCATGTTGTCGCCGATGGCGAACTCGTTGCGCCATTGCCGCGAACGATTGGGAAGCTCCGCATCCACAAGCAGAGCGCCCTTCCTCACGTCAATGCGCTCAACTTTCCAGTGCTTGCCGCGTGGCGACGCCCAGACTTCGCCGACGCGAAAGCGGTCGGGGATGGGGTGGGTCATTGGTTGGCCTCCCGCTCAAGCCATCGAGCGACGCCTTCCCAAGTCATCGCCGCCGGGCTCATCCCGTTCAGGTCGTGTGCCCGAGCCCATGCCGCCACCTTGCATATTGCTTTGCGGGCTTCCACTTCTGTGCCCTCGCCCATAGCATCCAGCACCGCTTTCACCAGCCCCCCATCGCCCGCCGTGGCTTGGTTGGGCTCGGGGGCATCCGGCAGCATTCCCCATATTTCGCCAGCAATCGCGTGATAGCTGGAGAAGTATTGGGGATGCGTGGGCTCGGGCTCGGGGGTGGTCACGGCGGGGTCCGACTGAGCTGCCTGCTGCTCCGCCATCGGCTCACGGATCGCCTGGCGAAGCACTTTCAGAATCTCGGGAATCACAATCGGCCGCAGGCTGTCCACCATGTCCAGCGCAATGCCGTGCAGTGTCTGGAAGTCGCTTGGCTCGGGATCGGGCTCGGGCGTTGAGTCGTCAAGGATTCTTTGACTGCTTCCCTGCTCGGCGCGGCCGGCCGCTAGGCCCTGCGCGTAGCCGTGATCCCATACAACGCGCAGGCTCAGCCCGAGGTTCTCTGGGCCCTCATCCCATATCTGAATAAGCTCTTTATCAGATGGCACCGTTGCAGCCGGGGCAGCCGCCGAGGATTCCTCGGGTGCTCGCTTCGCCTCCAGCGCCGCCACGCGGTCGCGGAGTTCGCGGATGGTGCTGGCGACTTTGTCGCCAAAGTCTTCTGAGAGTTTTTCGACTGATCGCCAGTCACCATCTAAAGCCTTGAACTGTTCCATGGGTTTGTCGTTGGGGATTGGGGAACCGCTGTCAGTATAGAGCATCCGTTACGGGATGGGCAGCGGGTGGGGTGATGATTCGTTACGTCTCGCGGCGCCACAGCTTCCCGCCGGCGCGTTGCTGTTCGCGGATCGCATCTCGTAATCGCTGCTTCGTCACGCCTGCATCCTTTGCCGCTGCAGCGATGCTCTCAAACCTTCGGCCGGTCGTCACGCACACCACCGGCGAGCAGAATCGCCGCATTCTTACCGGGTGATCCGTCAGCTTCTCCGCCAACCGTTGATCACTCAACAGCTGCACCAGATCCGGCACCGGCAACCCGGCGAATACATGAGGCTCGCGATTGGCAAACTCACGTAGTGATTTCCGAGACACGTACGGCACGCTGTAGAACCGTCGCGACGGGAATCGCTTGGCTTTGATCCATCGCACCACGGTGACAGGGCTGACCTTCAGCGTGTCGGCAATCAGCTTCGGGCGCACCCATTCACCGACGCTGGACACCTGGATGCCATCACGTTCCGCCTTGCGCCTCAATGCCGATTCTTCTCGCCGCGGCCAGCCGTAACGCGATGCCTCGTGGTGCATGGCGGCAACAACCATCGGCCAAGGGATGTCACCGCACAGCGACTCGAAGCATTCCTGCTCCTCCGCTGTCCACCGTTCACCAGCCATCGGGATCCTCCTCATCCACCATCGGCGGCAGCAGCTGCCCCAGCACCCAGCCCGCGGCGCTCGACACCGCAAACGCCAGCAACCATGAAGCAATCATGATCAGCCCCTCGATTGCTGAACGGTGGCGTCAAAGTTATATCTTCCGGTCTCCTCGTAGCTATGCCGCGGCAAGGCATCCATCTGGTGAAACTTCAACTGACCGATCCGCATGCCGGGCCAGATCGGCACAGGATGCAGTTGTCTTGCGTTTTTCAGCTCCAGGGTCAGCACCGATCCGGTCCACCCTGGGTCGCAGAATCCGGCATTTAGGTGATCGATCCCGATGTCTCGCAACGTCCGGTCAAGACCCTCACGGCCACGAGACGACTTGAGGCAGAAGTCGGCGCAGATCCCACGGGGCAGGTTGAACAACGGCTGGCTGTGGGCCAGCAGGAACTGTCCCGGCACCATCAGGTAAGGATCAGCCTGGCTGTGTTTGGCGAACGGGTACGGAACCATTTCGGGGGAAGAGGCCTGTTCAATCAGGATCGAATCCCCCAGCCGCACATCCAGGCTGGCTGGATTCACCAGCTCCGGTTCAAATGGTTCCACCATGCCGGCGAGGGCAAGGTTTGTGATTTGGAAATCAGCAAGAGGCATCAGGAAACGTCTCCAAGTGCTACACGTTGTTAGGCCGCTCTTTATAGCGAGATCAAGCAACTCCGTTTCATCAATTATCCACCCAGCACACCAGCATGGCCAGCTCCGCCACGAGGGCGCGATCGACTTCGACTATCCGGTCTGATTCGTTGATGATCCACGGGTAGCTGGCCATCGACGACAGCGGGTCTGGCGCCGCTGCCACCCCCCAGGCAACCGGCCACGGCCGGCGATCACCGGATAGCCAGTCATTGGCCCAGTGAACCACCACACCAACCGCCAAGCCGGCGACGTACAGGGCAGCCGCAACCACGGCGGCACGTTGGGCGAGGCGGTGGAGATCACCGCCCAGATCATGCGCCACGTAGGCGCGGGTGAAGGAGGAAGGGGTCATGGGAATAGTCTGCGGGTGATTCGTTGCCAGAGAGAGGGGGGCATGGGTTGCCAGCCCGAGAAATAGGCGTCACAAGTTCTATTGGGAAGATCGCGGGCATCCTGCCATTTAATCCCTCGTAATGCGCATGTAACTCCCTGCCTATGCGCACAGTTGA
>JBEGJL010000186.1:0-3620 GCA_041184605.1 Pseudomonadota bacterium | reverse complement strand
CGCGTTTGTCGCCGGATTTTACCACGGTAATCTCGCGCAGTTGCACGCGCTCGAACGTGGTAAAGCGTGCACCACAGCCCTCGCATTGCCGCCTGCGCCGGATCGAGGTGTTATCCTCGGTGGGCCGCGAATCCTTTACCTGGCTGTCGTCATTGGCACAGAACGGACAACGCATGCGTTACGGGCGCAATCGCTTGTAGAGCATGTATCCCGCACCGGCGACAAGGCCGACCGGCCAGGTCACGAAGGGCAGGATCGCCGCGCCAACCGCGCCAACCGCGGCTCCGGTCAGCACCGGCTTGGTCGAGGGATGGGCCATCCCTTCCTTGCCCATGCCGATGATTTCATCCTTGGCGTCTTGCAGCAGATTGTCGCTCATGGCTTACAACTCCGGATAGATCGGAAAGCTGGCGCAGAGTTCTTCCACCTGTCCGCGGACACGGGCTTCGATCTGGCCGTCCCCTTCGTCGCCGTTGCGGGCCATGCCGTCAACCACTTCGGCGATCAGTGCGCCGACCTTGCGGAACTCGTCCTCGCCAAAGCCGCGGGTGGTGCCGGCCGGGGTGCCGAGCCGGATGCCCGAGGTGATGAAGGGCGAACGCTTGTCAAACGGGATGCCGTTCTTGTTGCAGGTCAGCCAGGCGCGATCGAGGCCCTTTTCGGCGGCCTTGCCGGTTACGTCCTTAGCCGTCAGGTCGACCAGCATCAGGTGGTTGTCGGTCCCACCTGAAACGATCCGCAGGCCGTTCTGGGTCAGGCTTTCGGCCAGTGCGCGCGAATTCTTGACGATCTGCGCGGCATAGGCCTTGAATTCCGGCTTCAGCGCATCGGCAAAGGCCACGGCCTTGGCAGCGATCACATGGACCAGCGGGCCGCCCTGCATGCCGGGGAACACCGCGGTGTTGAATTTCTTGGCCAGTTCCTCGTCATTGGTCAGGATAATGCCCGAACGCGGGCCGCGCAGGCTCTTGTGCGTGGTCGAAGTGACCACGTGCGCATGCGGGAAGGGCGAGGGGTGGGCTCCGCCCGCGACAAGGCCGGAGAAGTGGCTCATGTCGACCAGCAGCCATGCCCCCACGGCATCGGCGATTTCCCGGAACTTCTGGAAATCCCACACGCGCGAATAGGCCGTACCGCCGGCGATGATCAGCTTGGGCTTGTGCTCGTGGGCCAGGCGCTCAACCTCGGCCATGTCGAGCATCTCATCCTCGGCGCGCACGCCATAGGGGATCGGCTTGAACCACTTGCCGCTCATGTTCACGGGCGAACCGTGCGTCAGGTGCCCGCCGGAATTGAGGTCCAGTCCCATGAAGCTGTCGCCCGGCTGCAGCAGCGCCAGGAACACCGCCTGGTTCATCTGGCTGCCCGAATTGGGCTGAACGTTGGCGAACTGGCAGCCGAACAGCGCCTTGGCCCGCTCGATCGCCAGATTTTCCACCACGTCGGCATATTCGCAGCCGCCGTAATAACGCTTGCCGGGATAGCCCTCGGCATACTTGTTGGTGAAGACCGAGCCGGTCGCTTCCAGCACAGCGAGCGAGGTGATGTTCTCGCTGGCGATCAGTTCGATCTTGGTCTGCTGACGGTGCAGCTCGGAACGGATCGCGGCGTAGACTTCAGGGTCGGCGCTGGCGAGGTGCTCGGTGAAGAAGCCGGCAGAGCGGATCGCGGGAGTGGTGGTCACAGGGATGGTCCTCAGGCAGGCGGATTGGAAAGCTTGTCGACCCGGCCGGCGTGGCGTCCGCCACCGAAATCGGTCGAGAGAAAGGCGTCGAGACAGGCCTTGGCCATGTCGCTGCCGGTCAGGCGCGCGCCCATGGCGATGACATTGGCGTCGTTATGCTCACGGGCCAAAGCGGCCGAAAGTGGCTCGGATACCAGCGCGGCGCGGCAGGCCGGGTTGCGGTTGACGGCGATCGAAATGCCGATCCCCGATCCGCACAGCGCCACGCCGCGTTCCACCGTGCCATCGGCGACGACGGAGGCCAGCAGGTAGCCATAGTCGGGATAGTCGACCCGGTCGGCGGTCTCGGGTCCAAGGTCGGCCACTTCGTGGCCCAGTTCGATCAGATATTCGCGCAATTCGGCCTTCAGGTCGAAAGCAGCATGATCAGATGCGATCGCAATGCGCATGGCACACCATTGGTTTTGCGGGGGTGCCCAGACGAGCGGCAGCTACGTTTCACGCTCCCCGGCGGTGATCCGCCTGACTCGTCAGTTACGTGAACGGTGGCGGTATAGGCGGTGGCGACGGGAACCGCAAGCGGGCCCCCGTCGCCAGATACCTTACTGATCGAGGAAAGAGCGCATCTTGCGGCTGCGGCTCGGATGCTTGAGCTTGCGCAGCGCCTTGGCCTCGATCTGGCGGATACTTTCGCGGGTCACCGAGAACTGCTGGCCGACTTCTTCCAGCGTGTGATCGGTGTTCATGCCGATGCCGAAACGCATGCGGAGCACGCGTTCCTCGCGCGGGGTCAGGCTGGCCAGGACGCGGGTCACCGTTTCCTTCAGGTTGGCCTGGATCGCCGCATCGACCGGGATGATCGCGTTCTTGTCCTCGATGAAATCGCCCAGGTGCGAATCTTCCTCGTCGCCGATCGGCGTTTCGAGGGAGATCGGCTCCTTGGCGATCTTCATTACCTTGCGGACCTTTTCGAGCGGCATTGAAAGGCGCTCGGCCATTTCCTCGGGCGTGGGCTCGCGGCCCTGCTCGTGCAGGAACTGGCGGCTGGTGCGGACCAGCTTGTTGATCGTTTCGATCATGTGCACCGGAATGCGGATGGTGCGGGCCTGGTCGGCGATCGAACGGGTGATCGCCTGCCGGATCCACCACGTGGCATAGGTCGAGAACTTGTAGCCGCGGCGGTACTCGAACTTGTCGACCGCCTTCATCAGGCCGATGTTGCCTTCCTGGATCAGGTCGAGGAACTGCAGGCCGCGGTTGGTGTACTTCTTGGCGATCGAGATCACCAGCCGCAGGTTCGCCTCAACCATTTCCTTCTTGGCGATGCGCGCCTCGCGCTCGCCCTTCTGGACCATGTTAACGATCCGGCGGAATTCGTTGAGGCTCATCCCCGTGGCTGAGGCAATGTCGGCGATTTCGGCGCGGATGCGTTCAACCGCGTCGGCTTCGTTCTCGGCAAAGGCCGCCCACTTCTTGTCCTTGCCCGCCATGGCCTGCAGCCAGCCATCGTCGAGCTCGTGGCCGACATAGCTGTCGAGGAAGTCCTTGCGGTTGACCTTGTGCCGTTCAGCCAGGCGCAGCATCTGACCGCCCAGGGCGGTCAGGCGGCGGTTGAAGGCATAGAGGTTGTCGACCAGGTATTCGATCTTGGTCGCGTGGAACTGGACCGATTCAACCTGCGCGGTCAGGTCTTCGCGCAGCTGCTGATAGGTCTTTTCCTTCGCAGCGGAGAACACCCCGCCTGCGCCCATCACCTCAAGCCGTTCGGCCTGCAGCTTTTCGAACTTCTTGAAGAGCGCGGTGATCTCGGCAAACTTCTCAAGCGCGTGCGGCTTGAGCTGGGCTTCCATCTGCGCGAGGCTGAGGGTGTTGTCCTCCTCTTCCTCTTCGGCAGGGCGGGCGCGGCGCTCGCGCAGTTCGTCGTCCTCGTCCTCGG
>JBEGJL010000185.1:0-7925 GCA_041184605.1 Pseudomonadota bacterium | reverse complement strand
CGGCCATGATCGTTGCCGCCTGGCGCAGGTCATCGCCGCGCAGGTGGTCCAGCGTGTCGAGATTGGAGTGGTGCACCCGGCTGTCGTAATCCAGCGGGTCCTGAATGAACTGGTAACCCGGCAGGCCGATCGCCTGCAGATAGACATGGTCCGTGCCGCCGGTCTTGCTGGTCACGACCCGGCTGGCACCCATGCCGTCAAAGGGGCTGAGCCACTTCTTGAGCATGCTTTCGGCGGCAATGTTGTTTTCGGCATAGATGCCGCGCACCTTGCCGCCGCCGTTGTCGAGGTTGAAATAGGCCTTCAGTTCCGCGTAGCCCGGTTTGGGCTTGATCGGCCAGGCCTGCGACCAGGCGCTATAGGCAGCGATGCCGGTCAGCTTGGGATCGACCGGGCGGGTCGCCAGATAGCGCTCGATATAGGCGCGGCTGCCCAGCAGGCCTTGTTCTTCCCCGGCCCACAAGGCAAAGCGGATTGTCCGACGCGGCTTGACCCCCAACTGCTTGAGGATACGCGCAGCCTCTAACACCACGACCGAGCCTGCGCCATTATCCGCCGCGCCATCACCGGCGATCCAGCTGTCAAAATGCGCCCCGGCCATGACATAGCCGGCCTTGGGATCGCTGCCGACAATCTCGCCAAACAGGTTTTCGGCCTGAAGGTTGCTGTCATCGAACTTCGCGGAAAGCTGCAGTTCGATCTCCGGGGCGGTACCGGTCGTCGTCAGGCGCGCAAGGCGGCGATAGTCTTCGGCGGCGACTTCGAACGCGGGGAGCGCCAGCGTTTCGCCCGGGCGATAATTGTAGCCCTCACCATGGACCAGCATGCCGTCGCGATAGCTGATCCGCACCATGGCCACGGCGCCTTCAGCCTTGAGGAAGCGGCTCAGTTCCAGCGGAAAGCTGGTGCGCTTCACGCGCCGGTCAGCGGCGGCGGGATCGAAGCTGGGCAAATCATAACGATCGTATTCGCCGATTTCCTTGTCATCGAGGCGACGGAATGCCGGCTTGGTCGATTCGCTGGTCGTGCCGGGCAGGCTGATCATCACCACCTTGCCCGCCAGCTTGCCCTTCCAGGCCGCAAAGTGTTCCACTTTGCTCATCGGCGCGATGATGACCGGCGCGCGCAGCACGCCGTCAGTCGGCGGGGACCATGCGACCGGAATCGCGGTCATGTTGACGCGGCGCGGGGTGACCATCGTCGCCCGATAGCTCTCGACGTTCCAGCCAAGACCGAAGTCAAAACCTTCGCGGCGAACGTTCTGCAAACCGATCGCTGCCATGCGGGCGGTCGCCCAATCGGCGGCCAGACGGTAATTTTTGGAATTGGTCAGGCGCGGGCCGATCCCGTCCATCAGTTGTGAGGCCGTGACCATCGCCTCGCTGCGGTTAAGCCCTTCGTCAATGACGGCTGCGACCTGGGCCTCGCTGGCATCGGCCAGCACCGGTGCTGGGCCAGCCAAAAGAGCCAGCATCGCTGCGCTTCCCAGCAGAGCATTCCGGATCATCAAAGCATCTCCCTGTCTTGTCTGGTGGGCTTGCTGGCACAAGCCGGCGACAAGGCCAAGGGGAACGAAGGGCTATGCGCCGCGCAGGTCAGACAGCTTGCGCTCCCAAGCCAGAGCATGTTGGACGATAGTCTCAAGATCAGCGTACTTTGGCTGCCACGGCAGGGTCGCCTTGATCCGGGCGTTATCGGAAATCAGCGCATCCGGATCGCCCGCCCGGCGCGGGGAGAGCGTGCGTTGGATCTTGTTGTTGGTCACCCGGTCCACCGCATCGAGCACTTCGAGCACCGAATAGCCGCGGCCATAGCCGCAGTTCATCGTCAGCGAGCGATCCGGCGATTCGATCAGCGCCTCCAGCGCCAGGACATGGGCGTTGGCCAGGTCGGAGACATGAATATAGTCGCGCACGCCGGTGCCGTCAGCGGTGTCAAAGTCCGTTCCGAACACTTCGACCCCGGCCCGCTTGCCGAGCGCAGCCTCGACCGCGACTTTGATCAGGTGGGTTGCCCCGGCAGTCGATTGGCCGGTGCGCGCCTGAGGGTCGGCACCAGCAACGTTGAAATAGCGCAGTGCGCAGAAGTTGAGGGGATGCGCCCGCGCGACATCGCCCAGCATGATCTCGGTCATCAGCTTGGACATGCCATAGGGATTGATCGGGGCCTTGGGGCTATCCTCGTGCACCGGGGATACCTTGGGCACGCCATAGGTCGCGGCGGTCGAGCTGAAGATGAAGTGGGGCACCCGGGCAGTCACCGCCGCCTCGATCAGGGCGCGGCTCTTGGCGGTGTTGTTGTGGTAGTACTTTAGCGGGTTCTCGACCGATTCCGGCACGATGATCGACCCGGCGAAATGCATCACCGCCCCGGTTCCCTGCTCGGCAAAGATCCGGGCGAGCAGTTCGGCGTCGGCAATGTCACCTTCGTACAACGGTACGCCATCGGGCACGGCAAAGCGGAAGCCAGTGGTCAGGTTGTCGATCACCGCCACGGGCCAGCCTGCATCTTTCAGGGCGAGGACGGCATGGCTGCCGATATAACCGGCACCGCCGGTAACGAGGACGGGGACTTTCTGCGACATCGGTACTCCGCTAGCACGCCGCGACGGAAAAATGGTTAACAGCGGTGAAACGCTTGCTCGCCGGGGGTAGCGGGTTCATCATCACCGGGCAAAGGATGCTGACCATGACCAAGCTGCTTCTTGCCCTGCCGCTTGCTGCTGCCCTGGCCCTTGGCGGCTGTGTCGCCCCGACCGGACCGGTTGAAGTAACCCGTTTCCATGCGGCAGACATCTTGCCGCTTGGCAGGGGGACAATCGCAATCGAACCGGCGCCCGGGCATAACGGTTCCTCATTGGAATGGAAGGCCTATCAGGCGGCGGTTGAGCGGCAACTGGTGCTGCTCGGTTACTCGGCGGTTCCCGCAGGTGGGGCGAGTGGTCAGGTAGCCCAGCTGCGCTTCTCGCGGGAGAGCTATCGGCCAGAGCGTTCGGGCGGCCCGGTCAGCGTCGGGGTGGGCGGATCGACCGGAACCTCTGGCTCAGGCCTCGGCGTTGGGATCGGCATCAATCTGACACCGCGCCCGGCGGAGCAGGTTAGCACCGAGCTGGGTGTGATCATCCGCGATCGCGCAAGTGGCCTGGCCCTGTGGGAAGGACGGGCCAATTTTACCGTCGCCAGCAGTTCGCCGCTGGCAGCCACCTCGCTCGGGGCAGCGAAGATGGCAGAGGCCCTGTTCAAGGGCTTTCCCGGACAATCGGGTGAGACTATCGAGGTCAAATGACCGTACCCGAAATCCAGATCGACGCCGCCTTTGACAGCGGCAATATCGAAGTCCTCTCCATCACCGGCACCACCGCCCGGCTAGCCATCCGCAAGGATACCAATTCGGACTTCTTCCAATGGTTCCATTTCCGGGTCAGCAATGCTGGCGGACGCGCGCTGGAATTGAAGATCACGGGCCTTAATGGCTCGGCCTATCCCGATGGCTGGCCCGGCTACAACGCCGCCGTGAGTGAGGACCGAGAATTCTGGGGCCGCGCCGCCAGCAGCTATGACAAGGGCGAGGAGGGCGGGACCCTGACGATCCGCTATCAGCCCGCCGGAAACCTGGCCTGGTTCGCCTATTTCGCGCCCTATTCGTGGGAGCGGCACCAGGACCTGATCGCCAGCACGGCGCTGGCCGAGGGCGTTGCGCACCGCGTGCTGGGCCATACCCGCGACGGGCGCAGCATCGATTGCCTCGATTTTGGCGATGGCCCCAAGCAGGTCTGGCTCTATGCGCGGCAACACCCGGGTGAATCGATGGCCGAATGGTGGATGGAAGGCGCGCTGGATTGCCTGACCGATCCCGCCGATCCGGTTGGCCGTGCGCTGCGCCAGCGCTGCGCCTTCCATGTTGTCCCCAATGCCAATCCGGATGGATCGGTGCGCGGCAACCTGCGGACCAATTCGCTGGGCGTGAACCTTAACCGCGAGTGGGCCAATCCGACCGCCGAGCAATCGCCCGAGGTGCTGGCAATCCGCAACGCGATGGACGCGAGCGGGGTGGACTTTGCCATGGACGTCCACGGCGACGAGGCGATCCCGGCGGTCTTTCTGGCCGGGTTCGAAGGAATCCCATCATGGACCGAGGCGCTGCAAGGCGGCTTCAATCGCTATAAGGCGATCCTGGACCGGCGCACGCCTGATTTCCAGACCAAGCGCGGCTATCCCGTCTCAGCGCCGGGCAAGGCCAACCTGTCGATGAGCACGAACCAGCTGGCCGAGCGGTTTGGCGCAGTATCGATGACGCTGGAAATGCCGTTCAAGGATAACGACGACCTGCCCGACGTGGCGCAGGGCTGGTCGCCGGAACGGTCGGCCCAACTGGGGCGGGATTGCATGGCCGCCCTGCTGGAATGGCTGGCGGACTAACCCAGGCTGGCGGGGCCGAAAGCGTGCGGGAGCAGGGCTGAAAGTTTCAGCTCCAACACCCCATCCTGGCCATCGCACCAAATCACCGGATCAGTACCGCCCAGCTGGGCCAGTTCGTTGAGCACCTGACGACAGCGGCCGCAGGGGGTGACGGTGGGACCCGGCTCACCTCGCATCCCGCCGACCACTGCCACGGCTTCCAGTCCACAGCGGTGCCCATCGTTCATAGCTTTGGCGATGGCGTTGGTTTCCGCGCATAGCGTCAGCCCATAACTCGCGTTTTCGGTATTGGCGCCAGTGACAACCGAGCCATCGGCAAAACCAAGCGCGGCCCCAACATGGAAGTTGGAATAGGGTGCATAGGCCTTAGCCTGGGCGGTCCGGGCGGCGGCGATCAGGGTGTCACGGTCATGGGTCATGTCGCGACTATAACCGGGTCATGGCTGGACCACCACCCAGCGCACGCCGCCTTCCAGCGCGGGCAGCTTAAGGCGGTCGTTAGCGGTCCACATCGCCCAGGGGCGGCCGGCGTAGTCCGGCTGGACGCGCAGTTGCTCCAGCCAGACATTGCGATCGATCCGGGCTGAAATCTTATAACGCCGTTCAAAGCTGCGCGAAACCTTTAGCACCGCTGCCTTGCCGGTGTGGGTCTCGATCTGGTTGAGGAAGGTGGTCAGTTCGCTCTCTACCGCAGCATCGCTAACCTTGATCGGACAATCGTCCGCCAACTGATCCAGCCAGACTGCTGCCGGGAGCATTGCGGCATCGCGCGGGACTACGATGACGAAGTTGGCGGCCTGCTTTTCGGCCGGCTGGCATGGGTCATACCGATGCACCGCGCCCCATTGGAGGTTTGCCGCCTTGGCAGCCTCGAGGTTCTCAACGAACTTCGGGTCGCGGGCAAAGGCGCTGGCCGAGGCATCGAGATAAGCAAAATCGGCGCCAATGGTTTTGAGGGCGACCCAGTCGACCGGGCCATCCTCACCGCCGACCTCAATTCCCTGCACCGGGAATTCCGCCCGTGGCGGCATCCAATGCGACAGGTGCCACCATGCCCATGCGCCGCCGACCAGCAGCAGCAACAATGCCGCACCGATCAGCCGCAGCCGCAGCCGGCTGTTGTTCTTCCTAGCCATTTTGACCCGATGACCCCTTTAATTCACTCAGCCCCTGATATGCAGAACGCAAATCAGGGTAAACAGCCGCCGCGCAGTGGCAAAATCGGTTTCGATTTTTCCGTCGAGCCGTTCGAGCAGCATTTCCGCCGCTTCATTGTGAACGCCGCGCCGGGCCATGTCGATGGTTTCGATCTCGGCTGCGCTCGCCTTGCGGATCGCCTGGTAATAGGAATCACAGATCGCGAAGTAATCCCGGATCGGGCGGCGGAAGCGGCCTAGGGCAAGGATCAGCGATTCGAGTGGCTGGCCTTTGCCATCGGCCACTTCAAGCGCGAGCCGGCCATCGGCAACAGACAGCCGCAGGCGATAGGGGCCCTGGTGCCCCGCGTCCCATGCTCGTAACGGCTTGAAGGTATTCTCTTCGATCAGGTCGAAGATCGCGATGCGGCGTTCCTGTTCGATATCGGCGTTGCGCCACAGGATCGTGGCTTCGTCGAGCTCGATATGGATGATCCGTGCGTCCCCCATGGCAGAGCACTTTTCGCAGATGCGAAATGGCGGGGCAAGTCTCCACAGGCTGTGGAAGAAAAGGGCCCGGCCTTGCGCTTGCCTATCGCCCCCTCGCAGAGCATTGATCGCCTCCCATGGCCAATACCGATCTGATGACCCGCCCCGACGAAGTTGCTGCCCGCGCGCTGCCCGCGAACGTGGAGGCCGAAGCGGCGTTCCTGGGGGCCGCTCTGATCGACAATCGCGTGATCGAGGAATTGAGCACGCCGCTGCGGGCCGACCACTTCTTTGAACCGGCTCATGCCCGCATCTATGACCGGATCCTGCAACTGCTTGACCGCAAGGCCGTGGTTACCCCGGTGACGCTGAAGCCTTATTTCGAGGCGGATGAAACGCTGAAGGAACTGGGCGGCGCATCTTACCTTGCCCGGCTTACCGCCGATGGCCAGGGTCTGTTGGCCCCGCGCGAGCTGGCTGAGCAGATTTATGACCTCGCCCTGCTGCGCGAGCTGGTGTCGGTCGGCCGGACGCTGGTGAGCGACGCTCTGGACACTTCGGAAAGCGTCGAGCCGCTTGAGCAGGTCGCACGTGCCGAAGCGGCACTTTACCGCGTGGCCGAGGGTGCTTCGGTCGGTAACGAGGCCGAGCCGTTCCGCAAATCCAGCCTGGCCGCGATTACCCAGATCGAAAAAGCGTTGAATTCAGGCGGCCATATTTCCGGCCGCACCACAGGGCTTGATGATCTCAATGCCAAGATTGGTGGCCTGCATGATTCCGACCTGATCATCCTGGCTGGCCGCCCGGCGATGGGTAAGACCTCGCTGGTCACCAACATCGCCTTCAACTGCGCCGAACGCTACCTGCGCGACATGGCCGATGGGATCGACCCGAAAAAGTCGGTCGGCGCCCCGGTGGCGTTCTTCAGCCTCGAAATGAGCGCGGACCAGCTCGCCACGCGTATCCTGGCCGAACAGGCCGAGATCAGCAGTGAACGGCTGCGCATGGGCAAGATCAGCCGCGAGGATTTCCAGAAAATCTCCTTCGCCAGCCAGCGTCTGTCGGAACTGCCGCTCTATATCGACGATACGCCTGCGCTTTCGATCGCGGCGCTGCGCACCCGGGCCCGCCGGCTGAAGCGCAAGCATGACATCGGGCTGATCGTGATCGACTACCTGCAACTGTTGCAGGGTTCGGGCCGAGCCAACGACAACCGCGTGAACGAAATCTCCGAAATCAGTCGCGGGTTGAAGACGCTGGCGAAGGAGCTTGAGGTTCCGGTGATTGCACTGTCGCAGCTCAGCCGGGCGGTCGAAAGCCGCGAGGACAAGCGCCCTCAGCTGGCTGACCTGCGCGAATCCGGCTCGATCGAGCAGGACGCGGACATGGTCTGGTTCATCTTTCGCGAGGAATATTACCACAATGCGGCCAAGCCGGATGAGCCATCGGAAACCAGTGCCCCTGATGCCATCGCCAAATACGATGCCTGGATGCAACGCCACCTTGAAGTGGTGAACAAGGCCACCGTGATCATCGCCAAGCAACGCCATGGCTCGACCGGCAATGTCTACCTGCACTTCCAGAGCGAGTTCACGAAATTCGGCAATCTCGCGTCCGATTCGCGAGGTTACGAGACATACGAATAATCATTTAAATACAGTCATTTAAATGTTTTTTTCTTGACTTGCGAATCGCGCGGCCGGTAACAGCCGCTTATTCCCGGATTTCATTGAATTGGAGTGCCCGATGGCGCGCGTTACCGTTGAAGATTGTGTCGACAAGATCCCGAACCGTTTTGACCTGGTGCTGATGGCAGCCCAGCGTGCGCGCGAAATTTCTGGCGGCGCTGAACTGACGATCGAACGTGATCGCGACAAGAATC
>JBEGJL010000184.1:0-2861 GCA_041184605.1 Pseudomonadota bacterium | reverse complement strand
GCTCCGTCGGTCTTCGCGGGATGGGCCGCGATCAGCGTGTCCATTGCCGTATGCGCGAAGCTGCCAGGTGCATCGTCGGCCGGATCCTCACCCACCAGTGACCGAAGCCGTTCTTTGTATTGCGTGTATGTACCCAGCCGGTCCACCAGCCCGGCGGCCAAGGCGGCCTTGGCCGCGTCGCCGCCGCTCGCCTTGATCCAGCCGACCGGGTCTGTCGTCACCTTGGCCAGGTCAGCTTTCGGCCGGGCAGCCTTTACATGGGCCTGCCAATCTTCCCAGATGGCAGAAACCAGCGCGGTGCGCGCTTCCTTGGAAGGCGCGGAAGCCTGGCTCTGGGTAAAGGGTTCAACGAAGTCCTTGTAGGTGCCGACCTTGAAGACGTGTGCGGTCACTTTGTAGCGGGCCAGAGCCTCACCATAGTAGAGCCGCATCCCGCCCGGCCCCATCACGAAGGCACCGCCCATCGGGTCAACCCAGACCTCGGTGGCGTGCGCGGCCAGCAACAGGCTGTCATCGGCATAAGCATGGGCAAAGGCGATCACCGGCTTGCCCGCCTTGCGGACCTTGTCGAGCGCTTCACCGACATCTTCAAGCGTGACCTGCCCGCCGCCCGTAAATCTCGAAAGATCCAGCGCGACAGCCTTGATCCGGTCATCCTTGGCTGCCGCATCGATGGCCGCGATCACATCGCGGGCGCGGTGTTCTTTGATCGGGCTTTCGCTGGACATCAGCAGGTCAAAAGGATCAACCTTGGCCGGCTCCTCGACAATCGAACCATCGAGTTTAAGCAGCAGGGCCCCTTCGCGCACCTGGCCGGGCGAAGGTCGAGCGGTCAGCACACCGTAGAGCGCAACAAAGAACAGCAGCAAGAGCAGCAGGACCAGGGCATCCTTGATGCCCACCAGCAGGGTCCAGACTTTGCGCGCGAATATCATCCTGCGATTCCCCGATAAAACAAACAGGGCATCGATAGGCGGCAGCTATCGGAAAGGCGAGTCCCGCGTCGATCAAAGGGCCATGGCGGGCGATGGGCGATGTGCAGAGGCGAAGGGCTGTACGCGAATGCCCCGGAGCAGTTTGCCCGCAGCGTTATCCAGCTTGCCGCAACGCCTTGCGCCGTCTATGGCACCGTCTTCAATGACATCGGCAAATTCACAAGCTGCGGGCCGCTATCCGGTTGGCTCCGCCGCCTTCCCGCACCGCGACCTCACCGGCCTGGCGGGCCTGGCTCCGTGGGAAATCCTGTTCCTGCTCGACGAGGCAGAACAATGGGTCGAGCTGAACCGCCAGCCCCAGAAGCGGGCTGACCGGCTCGCGGGGCTGACGATCATCAACGCCTTCTTCGAAAACAGCACCCGCACGTTGTTATCTTTTGAGATCGCCGGGAAACGGCTGGGGGCTGACGTCGTCAACATGCATGCGGCCCAGTCGAGCGTGAAGAAGGGCGAAACGCTGATCGATACGGCGATGACCCTGAATGCGATGCGTGCCGATGCCATCGTGATTCGCCATGCGAGTTCGGGCGCGGTGCGGCTGATCGCCGACAAGGTCGATTGCCCGGTCCTCAACGCCGGCGACGGCCAGCATGAACATCCGACGCAAGGTCTGCTCGATGCCCTGACCATCCGCCGGGCGAAGGGGGACTTCGGCAAGCTGACGGTGACCATTTGCGGAGATATCCTGCACAGCCGGGTGGCCCGCTCCAATATTCATTGCCTGACTACCCTTGGCGCAGAGGTTCGTGTCTGCGCGCCGCCGGCGCTGATGCCGGCGGGGATTGAGGCGATGAAGGTCACCCCGTTTTACGATTTCGACGCGGCGCTGGACGGGGCAGACGTGGTCATGATGCTACGGCTGCAACAGGAGCGGATGAGCGGCCAGTTCATCCCCTCCCCGCGCGAGTACCGCCACCTTTACGGTCTGACACTGGAACGGCTGGCCAAGGCCAAGCCCGATGCGCTGGTCATGCATCCGGGCCCGATGAACCGCGGGATCGAGATCGACAGTACCGTAGCGGACCTGGCGGGCCGATCGGCTATTACGACGCAGGTCGAAATGGGCGTGGCAATCCGTATGGCCTGCCTTGATGTCCTGACCCGACGAACCCGCGGTGTGGAGGGCTGGGCATGAAGACCCTCACGCCCGTCACGCTGATCAACGGCCGGTTGGTTATGCCAACCGGTGAGCCGCAACGGGGCTCTCTGCGCTGCATCGAAGGACGGATCGCGGCGCCGGGCGATGTCAGCCCCCAAGATGGCGACACCGTGATCGACGCCAAAGGCGCGCTGATCGCCCCCGGCCTGGTTGATCTGGGCGTTTTCACGATCGACAAGCCGGCCTTCCATTTTGGCGGGATCACCCGCGCCGCGCTGATGCCCGATCAGGGGGTTGTGCTGGACAAGCGCTCGGCCGTGCGGTTCTCAGCGCAATCGGGCAAGCCCGACCTCTGGGTTCATCCGCTAGCCGCCGCGACCAAGGACCTTGCGGGTACAGAACTGGCCGAACTGGCGCTGATGCGCGATGCCGGGGCGCGGGCCGTCAGCACGGGTCGCCGCTGGATCGCCGATAGCGGGGTGATGCACCGCCTGCTGTCTTATTGCGCGATGCTGGAACTGGTGGTGGTTACCCACGCCGAGGATGCGGGCCTTGCCGGCACGGCTGTGGCTACCGCGGGCGAAATGGCAACGCGGCTTGGTCTGCCTTCGGCTCCGGCAGAGGCAGAAGCCTTGGCCGTAGCGCGCGACATTGCCCTTGCCGAACTGACCGGCGCGCGCCTGCATTTTCGACAAGTCACAACGGCAGCAGCCCTGGCGCTGGTCCGCGCCGCGAAGGCACGCGGCGTAGCCGTCACGGCCGGGGTA
>JBEGJL010000183.1:0-6383 GCA_041184605.1 Pseudomonadota bacterium | reverse complement strand
CTGAGCGCCGGGTAAATCGCCAAAGTTCGGGACGACGCGCAAATGGGCCGATCCAGCGGCTATGCTCCAGCTCTTCGCGGCGGGGCATATTGGCGCGCGCCCAGCGGGTAATCCGGGAGGTCAGGTCGGTCATTTGTGTTCCCGCATAATCCGCGCCTGGTCCCGTTTCCAGTCGCGCTCCTTGATGGTCGAACGCTTGTCTGCTGCATTCTTGCCCTTGGCGAGGGCCAGTTCGACCTTGGCCCGCCCGCGGCCATTGAAATAGATCGACAACGGCACGAGGGTCATGCCCTTGCGCTCAACCGCGCCGGTAAACCGGGCGATCTCGCGCTCGTGCAGCAACAACTTGCGCGGCCGCTTGGGCACATGGTTGAAGCGGTTGCCGTGGCTGAATTCGGGCACGTTTGAGTTGATCAGCCAAACCTCGCCGTTTTTGACCTCGGCATAGGCTTCGGCGATCGAACCTTCGCCGAACCGCAGGCTCTTTACCTCGGTTCCTGTCAGGGCAATGCCTGCCTCGGTCGTATCCTCGATATGATAATCGAACCGCGCCCGCCGGTTCTCGGCGACCACTTTTTTCTTATCGAACGCAGCGTGAGTTGGACGGGCCATTATCCCGGCCATGTAGGCCCGCTTTGGGCAAAAGAAAACCGCCAGTCAGACTTAAAGCAGTGAAAACCGGCTGGCCGGATTCAGACCAGCCCGGCATGATCCAGCGCGGCATCGACCGCACGGCGCGCTTCGGCACTGCATGGCACCAGCGGCAGGCGGACTTCATCATTCAGCCAATCGCAAATGCGGCTGAGCGCATACTTGATCGGCCCGGGCGAGGCATCGGTGAACAGCGCCTGGTGGAGCGGGAACAGTCGCTCGTTGAGTTCGTGGGCCTTCGCCACGTTACCCGACAGGCTGGCCGCCTGGAATTCTGCGCAGAGCCGCGGGGCGACATTGGCCGTGACCGAGATGCACCCTGTCCCGCCGCCGGCATTATACTGCAACGCCATGTCATCATTGCCGCAAAGCTGGACGAAGCCAGTGCCCAAGGCCAGACGGTGGGCGGTAAGGCGAGTCATGTCGCCGCTGGCGTCCTTGATCCCGACAATCCGCTGCGGGAACCGCCGCGCCAGTTCGACAACCGTTTCGGGCTTGATATCGGTCACGGTGCGGCCAGGCACATTGTACAGCACGATTGGCAGGTCGACCTTTTCGGCGAGGTAGCTGAAATGGGCCAGCAGGCCAGCCTGGCTGGGCCGGTTGTAATAAGGCGCGACCATCAGCGCAGCATCGGCGCCGAGCGCTTTGGCTTCCTGCATGTGCCACAGCGCCGTTTGCGTATCATTGCTGCCACAACCGGCGATCACTGGCACGCGCCCGGCTGCAGCCTCAACGGTCACCGCGAACAGACGGTGCTGCTCGTCATTGGTCAGAGTTGGCGCTTCACCCGTGGTGCCACAGGGAACCAGGGCACCCGAACCTTCGGTTATTTGCCAGTCCACCAGCCGCCGGAACGCCGCTTCATCCACCGAACCTGTGGTGAACGGGGTAATCAGAGCCGGAATCGAGCCGGAGAACATGGACTTCACCCTTCTTCTTGGCCCATAGGGCCCGAGGCGTCGGCATGCCGCCACCCGCCGCGTTCAGCGCCTGATAAGGAGCCTTTGCCAAGAATGTCCAGCATGGTTCGCACGACATTTGCTTTGCTGCTGGCAAGCCTGGCAATAACCCCGTCCGTCGCAACAGCGCAGGATGCCGCCGATTGGGATCGCGCGCGGGTCGCACAGGCGGCACAACCGGCCAGTCCGATGGCCCAGGCCGTGGCGCGCTGGAAGCTGCTGACCGGTTCTGACCGGTTCCTGTTCGATGACTACGCCAGCTTCCTGCTGACCTATCCCGGCTTCCCGGAAGAGGGCAAGCTGCGGGGCTTTGCCGAACGGGCGCTTGAGCGAAGCAGCGTGCCCGCCGCACGGGTCGCGGCATATTTCGATCGTTACCCCGCGATCAGCAATTCGGCCCGTGCCCGACAGGCGCTGGCGCTGTTTGAACTTGGTCGCCCCGAAGCCGTCGAACTTGGCCGTGCCGTCTGGCGTGGCGGTCCGATGAACGATCTTAGCGAAGCAGCGCTGTCTGCGCGCCTCGCCAAGGTGCTGACGCCCGCAGATCATGATGCGCGGATGGACGCACTGCTTTGGAACAATAGCTCGGCCCAGGCGGCGCGCCAATTGCTGCTGGTTTCGCCGCAGTCCCGACTGGTATTTCTGGCCCGACTTGGTTTGGTCAACAGACAGGATCCTGCTGCGCAGGGGCTTGACCCGGGACCGGGCGTGCTGCGCGATGCCGGCTATGTCTACAATCGCGTCCGCATGTTGCGCACGACGGGACAAACCGCCGTGGCAGCTTCAGTGCTGGCAACACGCCCACCACTGTCCGCGCCGCCCCGCGATGCCCGCCGCTGGGTCGGCGAACTGCTGGCGGTTGCAAGGAACAGTGATGCCGCAAATGCGGTCCGGATCGCAGCGACGGTCGACGAAACTTTTCCGCCAGGCACCGATGTCAGCCTGCAATCCTTCCAGATCCGCGACGATTACACATCGCTGGTTTGGCTAGGCGGGATGCGCGCCTTGAATGAATTGCGCGATCCCGCGCGGGCCGCGCCGCTGTTCTATCGCTATGGTTCGGCCGCACGCAATCCGCAGACGCGGTCAAAGGGATACTATTGGGCCGGCCGGGCCATGGCTCAAGCCGGAAGGATGGTCGATGCGAACCGCTATTTCGAAATGGCGGCGATCTATCCTGAGCAATTCTATGGCCAGCTTGCGCTGGAGCGTTTGGGCCGACCGTTGCCCGCCTTCAACCAGCAACCGCGGTCTGTGCCGACCCAGGCCGAACGGGCTGTGTTCAATTCCAGGCCCTTGACCATGGCGGTGCGCGAGGTTGCCCGCGAAAGCGATTGGCCCACCGGCGTGCGTTTTTTCCGCGAAATCAGCGAGCAGGCGATCACCGAAGCCGATCACGTCATGATCGCGGATCTGGCCCGTGAACTTGGCCGACGCGATCTGGCGGTGATCCTGGCCCAGGCCGCCCATACCGACGGTTTCGGTGAGTTTCACAAGACCGGCTATCCGTTGATTCCTGTCGTTGCGGGTTCGAACTGGACGATGGTCCATGCCATCAGTCGGCAGGAAAGCCAGTTCGCCATGAACGCGATGAGCTATGTCGGCGCGCGCGGTCTGATGCAGCTGATGCCGGGCACAGCAAAGGAACAGGCCGCGAAGATCGGGCTCGAGTACGATCCCCAGGCCCTAATCAGCGATGCAGCATATAACATTACGTTAGGCGATGCCTATTTCCGGCGCATGCTCGACTATTATGGCGGCAGCTATCCGCTGGCCGTGGCCGCCTATAACGCCGGTCCGGGCAATGTGAACAAGATGCTGCGTGCCAATGGTGATCCGCGCAATGGCGGGATCGATTGGGTCGACTGGATCGAACGCATCCCGTTCAGTGAAACCCGCAGCTATGTCCAGCATGTTCTTGAAAACGCAGTTGTTTATGAAACGATGAACCCAAACAAGGCGCTAATGCCTGGCCCCAACCCGCTGAGCCGGTTCTTGGGCAAGCGCACGCCTGGTTGAAGGCATGAAGCCCGACGGTCCGCCTATCACTCCATCCGGAATGGCTGCCCTGCGTGCGCGCTATGATCAGCTGCTTGGGACCGAACGGCCGCAGATTGTCGAGATCGTCAGTTGGGCTGCCGGCAATGGCGACCGCAGCGAGAACGGCGATTACCTTTATGGCCGCAAGCGGATGCGCGAAATCGATCGCGAACTGGCGCACCTTGCGCGGCGGATGAAGTTCTGCCGAGTGATCGATCCCGCCCGCCAGGAAGACCGCAGCCGCGTGTGGTTTGGCGCGACAGTGACCATCGCCGATGAGGATGACAACCAGCGCACCGTCACGCTGGTCGGCGATGACGAGCAGGATGCCGGAAAGCACCTGATCGGCTGGTCTGCGCCCCTTGCGCGGGCGCTGCGCGGGGCAGCGGTGGGCGACTTGCGGCGGGTTCACTTGCCTGGCGGCGAGAAGGAATGGGAAGTGCTGGCGATTGACTATCCCGCGTCCTGACGCTTTTCCCACCCGCCAGTTTCTGCAATGGAGCTGCTATGGCCGACGTGATCAACCTGCGCCTTGCCCGCAAGGCCCGCGCCCGCGACACGGCGGCCAAGCAGGCGGCGTTCAACCGCGCACAACATGGCCGCAAGGCGGCTGAACGGCAGCAAGAGCAGGCCGAAGCCGCGCGAGCCATGCGCAAACTCGATGGTCACAAGCGGGACCAATCCTGATGCGCACAACCTACGATAATGCCACCGTCCGTCTCTATCACCTCGACGGCGCAAGCGAAGGTGGTGCGGCGACCACCCTGCTCTATGGACCACTGGTCGAGGCCCTGCATCTGGCATCGCAGCAGCCGGCCGAAGTGCAGGACGGGCTGTTCATCGCCACCGATAACGATGTGGTCGCCTATCTCGACCTGGTGGGGGAATTCTGATGCTGCGCCGGGGCCTGTTGGCCATCGCCCTGATCGCATCCCCTGCCCTGGCGCGGGACAGTTTGGGCATGTTTGGCACCTGGGGGGCGTTCAGCGATCCGCAGTCGGCGGGGGGGCCGCGCTGTTATGCCATTGCCATGGCGGCACCTTCGAACTTGAAGCGCGATTACCAGCCTTACGCCACGGTGGCGACCTGGCCGCGCCAGCAGGTGCGTGGGCAGGTTCATTTCAGAATGTCGCGGCAGTTGAAGGCCGGTGCGCCGATCACGCTGTTCCTGGGCGGGCAGCGTTACAAGCTGGTTGGCGGCGGGGGAGATGCCTGGGCCGCCGACAAACGGATGGACGCGGCGATCGTAGCGGCGATGCGTTCGGCAGGCGAGATGACGATCAGCGCCCAGAGCCCGGAAGGGCGCGGCTTTACCAACACCTGGTCGCTCGACGGGGCAGCCACGGCCATGGATGCCGCTGCGGTTGGCTGCGCCCGTCTGCGTTAGTCCGGCTGCGAAGCGCCGGCGAAAGGCGGCTTCTTGCTGACTGGCATTACGATCTGTGATGTTCTTCAACCCTGACGTCCGGATCACCCTGGCAGAGTGAGACAGGCGGACCCGCAACACGGCAGGGCCCGCTTGCCGCAGCGCCTTTGCGCTTTCGGGCGGCCTTCCCTATATCGCGCGCCATGCAGATTCCCGGCCATATCGATCCCGTCCCCGTCGCGCGCGACATCACCCCGCGCGAGGATGGCCGCGTTGACCTGATCGGCTTGCCGAAAAAGCGGATCGCCGAACTGTTCGAAGCGGCGGGCCTTGATGCCAAGGCGGCCAAGCTGCGCGCCAAGCAGGTGTTCCACTGGCTCTATCACCGGGGCGTGACCGATTTCGAGGCGATGACCGATATCGCCAAGACCATGCGCCCCTGGCTGGCCGAACGCTTCGTTATCGGCCGCCCCGAAATCGTGCTGAGCCAGCATTCGAGCGACGGCACCCGCAAGTGGCTGCTCAAGACGGCTGACGATCATGAGTTCGAAATGGTCTTCATCCCCGATGCCGATCGCGGCACGCTGTGCGTTTCCAGCCAGGTTGGCTGCACGCTCAACTGCCGGTTCTGCCACACCGGCACGATGCGGCTGGTCCGCAACCTGACCCCGGGCGAAATCGTGGGCCAGGTCATGCTGGCGCGCGATGCGCTGGGCGAATGGCCCAAGGCCGGCCAGGCCGATCTTGCCGCGTTGGGCGATGACATGGTTGACGATGATGGCGGCTATTCCGCTGACGGGCGTCTGCTGACCAACATCGTGATGATGGGCATGGGCGAGCCGCTGTATAACTTCGACAACGTCCGCGATGCGCTGAAGCTGGTGATGGACGGCGATGGCCTGGCCCTGTCCAAGCGCCGCATTACCCTGTCAACCAGCGGAGTCGTGCCGATGATGGCCAAGTGCGGCGAAGAAATTGGCGTGAACCTGGCGGTTTCGCTCCATGCCGTGACCAAGGAAATCCGCGACGAGATCGTCCCGATCAACCGCAAGTACGGGCTGGAAGAACTGCTGCAAGCCTGCGCCGATTACCCCGGTGCCAGCAATGCCCGCCGCATCACCTTTGAATATGTGATGCTGAAGGACAAGAACGACACCGACGAGCACGCGCGCGAACTGGTCCGGCTGATCAAGCAGTACAAGCTGCCGGCCAAGGTCAACCTGATCCCGTTCAACCCCTGGCCCGGCGCGATCTACGAATGTTCGGATCCTGCGCGCATCCGGCGTTTTTCGGAAATAGTCTTCGATGCCGGGATCAGCGCCCCGGTGCGAACGCCGCGCGGACGCGACATCGATGCTGCCTGC
>JBEGJL010000182.1:0-6535 GCA_041184605.1 Pseudomonadota bacterium | reverse complement strand
CGCGATCCTCATGCGGCAACCCCCTGCGCCAGCAATTCATGCGCTTCAGCCGGCGCAGAGCCTTCCTCACCCCAATGAACGATGCGCATGGTGCCATCGGCCTCTTCGACCAGGGCGGTGCAGCTTTCGACCCAATCGCCGTCATTGTAATAGGTGATGTTGCCGATCTGCCGAATTTCCGCGCAATGGATGTGGCCGCAGACGATCCCGTCCATGTTGCGCTCGGCTGCCTCGTGGGCAAGCGCTTCTTCAAAGCTTCCGATGTAGGCCACCGCATTCTTGACCTTGCGCTTGAGATGCGCGGCCAGCGACCAGTAAGGCAGCCGGAGCTGCTTGCGGACGGCATTGATCACCACATTGGCGCGCAGCAGGATGCGGTAAGCAAGGTCACCCAGGAAGGCGAGCCAGCGGGCATAGAGAACGACGGTGTCAAAGCTGTCGCCATGGGTCACCAGTAGGCGGCGACCATCGGCAGTGCGGTGAACCGCCTCAAGTGCAATCTCGATCCCGCCCAGGCTCATCCCGGCATAATCCCGGAACATCTCGTCATGGTTACCGGCGACCAACACCACACGGGTTCCCCGGTGCGCCATTTTCAGAACGCGGCGAACGACCTCGTTATGCGCGTCAGGCCAATACCAGCCGCTCCGCAGCCGCCAGCCGTCGACGATATCGCCAACCAGATAGAGCGTCTCGCAGTCAATCGACCGCAGGAAGTCGACCAGCATGGTTGCATTGCAGCCACGGGTGCCTAGGTGGACATCCGAGACCCAGACAGTTCGATAGCGACGCTTGGGGCGAAAGCCTTTTGGGTCAGGTCCAAGCAACCAGGCGGGTACTCGACGCTCACCGCCGCCAGCGCGGTTATCGTCAATTCCCAGTTCAAGCTGATCTTGCCGTCGGTCGCGTACGAGCATGGCCCATATCCCCTCCTACTTTGGATGGACAATTGCCACACGTAGGTTGCGCTGACATGACGGGACGAAGGCAGTTTAGTTACAGCGGCTGCCGTTTGATCACCGGCTTCAACGAGAGGTGGTCGGCGAGCAGTTTGAGGTCTTTTTCGACCACCTCGGTTACCAGCGGGGTAATAGCGGGGGCCAGCGAAAGAACCAGTTGGCCCTTTGCTGCCGACAGTTCGGCGCTCGAAAACAGTTGTGGGGCCAGCCCCGTCAACCTGCGGCACAAGCGGATGCTCAAACCCCAGGCAACCGCCTGGCGTATCTCTTCCGGTTTGGCCAAAAGCTCGATGTCGATCGGAATTTCGCGGTTCACATTGGCCAGCAGGCAAGCTGCCAACATGGCACGCCCCGCACCGCAGATGCCGATCCAGCGCTTATGAAGCGCCCAATCAACCACTGTCACGCTACGGAGATTGGGTTCGATCTGCTGGCTGGCAATCGCCAAGATCGTTGCCGAAAGACGCAGGTTCTCCTGATCGTAGTCCGACGATCCAACGACACCCGCCGTCCAACCGGCAATCATCGCGGCAACAGCCGGAGAGGCTCCCATTGGCTCGGCAAAGGTGCGAACACCCGCAGCGAAAGGGTCGGCCCGGCGCTGGGCAGCAGGAAGGTCATTGAAAATCAACCCTTCGCGCAGGCCCCAACCAGAAAACACCACATGCTCAGGCTTTGTCGTGGCAATCAGCGCCGCAAGCAGAGCCGCAGTATCGGGTAGCGCGGCCAAACGGCTAGGTGAAACACCCGGCACACCCGGCATGACAGTATTGCGTTGCAACTTCCGGCACAGTGTCAGCAGCGCTTGAGGTTCCATTGCCAAGCCGTGCGGATCGTCAATCGGCGATCCGATCATGTGCTGATGATAGCGTGCCAAAGCGCGCAACGAGCCGCCAACGAGGTAAAGCGTTTCCCCGGGCCCGCAGCGGCTTTCAGTTCCCTCGATCAGCTTTTCGACCTTGCGCTTGAACTTGGCCGGCCCATCGCTGCGCATCGCCGGCAGGCGCAATGTGCCTAACGGCAAGCTGCTGCCATGCTCGTAGCGAGTGCCGGCAATGTGAACGAGTTCAAGGCTGCCTCCGCCCAGGTCGGCGACTACGCCGCTCGCCGCCGGGAAGGCTCCGGCAACCCCCGCAGCGCTGGTAAGCGCCTCCTCCTCACCAGTGATCAGCTTGGGCGCGAGACCGAGTGCGGCTACGCGTTCGAGAAAGGCTTTGCCGTTCGAAGCATCACGGGTGGCTGCTGTCGCAACGGTATGGACCCGATTGATGCCGCGCGCCCGAAGCAAAGCGGCGTATCGCCCGAGGGCAGCCAAAGCCGAAGCCATGGCCTTGTCAGAAAGCTTGCCATTTTCCGCCACGCCCTTGCCAAGCTTGGCAGCAACCTTTTCATTGAGCAGCTCAACCGGCGCTCTTGGCGGCCCGCCATAAATGACCAGGCGCACTGTGTTAGAGCCGATGTCGATAACGGCCTGCTGGTCGGCAGGGGCGCCGTTTGAATTCCTGTCCCGCAATTTCATCGATGCCCCCTCAGGCAGCGCCGCGCCGCAGCGCCAGCTTCGGCACCTTGTGCCCATTGGTCAATGCCGCCCCACGCCCTGAGAGCGAGGGGTTGGTCATAAAGTAGTTATGAAGGTTGAACGGCTCGTCCACCTTACCAACGCGGCGATAGCTGCCAGTTTGGTCTAGGATCCAGCTTTGCTCGGTATCGATCAAGTTCGCTACCATCACCTGGTCCAATACCTGCCGATGGACCGTGCGGTTACGGATCGGCACTAACAGTTCGACCCGGCGATCGAGATTGCGGGTCATCCCATCGGCAGAGGAGATGAAGACTTTGGCCTTGGCGCTGGGGAGCGGCTTGCCACAAGCGAATGCCCAGATCCGGCTATGCTCCAGAAAGCGGCCGATGATCGACTTGACAGTAATATGCTCTGACAGTCCGGGTACGCCTGGTCGCAGGCAGCAGATCCCGCGCACCACAAGGCTGATATGCACGCCGGCCTCGCTGGCCGCATAGAGGCGGTCGATAAGGCGCGGATCGGTAAGCGAGTTAAGCTTGGCCCAGATTGCAGCCGGCTTGCCGCGCCGGGCATTTTCAGCCTCGGCGTCAATGCAGTCATAAAGCATCTCACGCATGCCGATTGGGGATAGCGTCAGCAGTTCGGTACGCTGCGGCTCAACATAGCCGGTAACGAAATTGAACAGCTTACCCGCGTCGCGCCCGGCTCGCGGGTCGGCGGTGAAGAAGCTTAGGTCAGTATAGGTCCGGGCCGTGACGGGGTGATAATTGCCAGTGCCGAAATGACAGTAGGTGCGGTGTACCTTGCCTTCGCGGCGGACGACCATCGAAACCTTCGCGTGGGTCTTCCAATCGACGAAGCCATAGATCACCTGGATCCCCGCCCGTTCAAGCTGGCTGGCCCAGTGCAGGTTTTGCTCTTCGTCAAACCGGGCTTTCAATTCGACCACGGCAGTCACAGCCTTGCCAGCTTCGGCTGCTGCGATCAGCGCTGCGATAACGGCAGATTGCTTACCCGCCCGATAGAGCGTCTGCTTGATCGCCACGACATCGGGATCAGAAGCAGCCTGACGCAGGAAATCCACCACCACCTCAAAGCTTTCATAGGGGTGATGGATGATTATGTCCTTCTCACGGATCGCTGCGAAACAATCGCCGTCGTGTTCGCGGATCCGCTCGGGATAGCGTGGGCTGTAGGGCGCGAATTTCAGATCGGGACGGTCCTCGTCAACCAGCGCCGACAGGCCGCCGATGCCAACCAGTCCGCCGGTCTTTTGCACCATTGCATGGTCAAGCCGAAGCTGCTCGCGCAGCAGCTGTTCCACCGCCGGGTCGATGTCGTCCTGCAATTGCAGCAGGATGACCCGCCCACGGCGCCTCCGCTGGATCGCAGTCCGGAAATAGCGGACCAGATCCTCAGCATCGTCTTCGACTTCTAGGTCGCTATCACGCAGGATCCGGAACACGCCATGCCCCAGTAGACGGAAGCCCGGGAACAACAGTGGGGCATTCCGGCAGAGTAGGTCCTCGATGCTGATATATGTCGCTTGCGGGCCGGGCAAACGGATGAAGCGGGGCAAGGCCTGGGGGATCAGCACCATTTCCGTGACGGGTGAACCGTCGCTCGACCGGACCAGCGGGAAAAGAATACCCATTCCCTGGTTCGCGATGAAGGGGAATGGATGTGCCGGGTCGATCGCCTGGGGCGTGATCACCGGCACGACATGTTCCGTGAAGTAATCACGCAGCCAACGCGCTTGGGCAGGTTCAAGGCGCTTGCCATCGGCCAGCACAACCCCCTCATCGGCAAGCAGGCCGCGCAATTCGCGCCAGACGTCCTGCTGCGCGATTTCTAGTTGGGATGCCGCGTCGCGCACGGCGGCCAATTGCTGCGCCGGCGTCATGCCATCGATCGAGACCTCGTCGATCTGACGTCGTACCTGCCCGGCGAGGCCCGCGACGCGGACCATCATGAATTCGTCCAGGTTGCTACCTGAAATCGAGAGAAAGCGCAGCCGCTCAAGCAGCGGGTAGTCGGGATTACAGGCCTCAGCGAGCACGCGTAGGTTGAATGACAACCAGCTCAGTTCCCGGTTGAAATACCTGTCAGACGCAGCAAGCGCCGCAATTTTAACCAGCGTACCTGACGCCCCCTCCATTCGACTCATGCATCCCTGTGCGACCCATCAGCAGGGATGGGATAGGCATGTTACAGCTTGGTGACGATCAACCCGCCAACTTGTGCCACGGCCCGGTAATCGCCAGCGTCCGCCCAGGCGAATAGGCGTTAACGAACAGAGTCTTGCCATCGGGCGAGAAGCATGCTCCAGCCAGCTCAGTTTCGGCATTGAGCCGCGCAAGGGTGTAGGTTCGGCCTTCCGGTGTCACACCACGCAAGTGGTTAATCTGACTTCCCTTGCGATCCTCGCAAACAATCAGGTGCCCCCACGGGGCGACCGTGATGTTGTCAGCATAATCCATCAGCTTCGGATCGGTGGACTCATGGAACAGCTCGATCTGGCTTGGTCGCCTGGCGACAGCCGAGGGGACATAACGCATGATCTGGCCATAACGCCCCGCTCCACCCGAGGTGCAGGTGAAAAAGAACTCCACTCCGCCGCGCCTGCGTCGACCGAGGTGGATACCCTCCCCGCGGGCAAAGCGGGCAGCACCGGCTGCGTAGCCACGCTTGCGCAAGTCATCATTCGGGCTCTCGACTTGATCGAGGTCGATCCACTTGACGGTCCGCTTGGCACCCATCGCCCAGTCGCTCCCGTTCCAGTTGCGGCTATCGCGGCCACCATCGGCAAAGGCCAGCGCCTGCAACTTGCCGCCTTGGGCCAGCTCTCCGGGAGCATTGGGGATGAAGCGATAGAACAGGCCGTCGTCCTGATCCTCAGTCTGATAGACCATCCCGGTATACGGATCGACCGCCGCCGCCTCATGCCGGAAACGGCCCATGGCTTTGAGCGGCAGAGGGGCGACCAAGCCGGTTGCAGCGGCGGACACTTCGAATACCCAGCCGTGGCTGGTGCCCGTCTTAGGCGCGGCAACGACAGTTTCCTCGCAGCTCAGCCATGAACCCCAAGGCGTGACGCCGCCCGCACAATTGGTCGAGGTTCCGGCCAGCGACAGGTGCTGGCTCAGCACTTTCTCGCCTTTGGCATCGAGCACCAGCGTAGTCGTGCCGCCCGGAAGGACACGGCCGGCTTGCCCCCGATCGAACACGGTCAGACCGGCCAACTTCCGCTCAAGCGCGGGATCAACCCCGGCGGCGCCTTTGACTTCGCCGCCGAGGCCCAGTTCGTGGTTGCGGACCAGTGCCAGACGCCCATCCGCCAGCGGGATGCAGCCCATGCCATCGAAGTTGTCGGGCACGATGAAGCCATCGTCCATTCGCTCACCCGCCTTAGCCAGGACGCGGTAGGAAAAGCCTTCGGGCAGGTCGAAATAGCCAGCGGGATCGGCTCGAAGCGGGCCGTAGCCCGGTACTTCGTTGCGATAGCTGTCCGTCTGCTGGGCGAGGCCAACCCGCGTCCAGCCGCCCAAGGCCAGGGCCGCGATGCTGGAGGCGGCAAAGCTGCGGCGACTGAGGCTCATCGCTTGGGTTCCTTGGTCTGGGCCTTCACCGCACGGACAATATCGCGCCAGGCCACCAGTTTGAAGTTCTGCGCTGCCGGTTCGTTGTGCCCGTCTTGGGCCACGAACAGACCGCCCGGGTAGTCCTTGCCGAAACTGCCCGGGTGAACTTCGATCCCATCGGTTTCCTCGACGCTGCCAACCGTCCCGGCGGTGACACGGAACCGGCCAACGAAGCGATGATCGGGCAGCCGGAACAGCGCGAAGGCATTGTCTCCCTGGCTCGATACGACCAGCCAGCCGCCGCGCGTGCCTTTCGGGATGATCGCCAGACCCTCGACATCGGCAACTAGTTGCGCGCCCTCGACGGAGGCGATGAGTTCGCCTTCCACCCTGCCAGATGTTCGGGCATCGAACTCCCAAACACCACGGTCTTCCTCGCCAACGTAGAGTTTCGCCGCGCGCTGATCGACAAC
>JBEGJL010000181.1:0-3640 GCA_041184605.1 Pseudomonadota bacterium | reverse complement strand
GGACAAGGTGATCGCCGAATTGCAGGCCCAACTGGCCCCCTAATTCCAGCGCTTCAGGTCCGCATGGTCCTGATCGCGGGGTTCGATCCAGGTCCACACGCCACCGCGCAGTTCACGCTTCCAGAACCACGAATCGCTTTTGAGGTGATCCATCGCGAAGTCGACCGCATCGAAGGCGGCGCGGCGATGCGATGCCGCAGCCGAGACGCAGACGATCGGTTCACCAGGATGGAGCCGGCCGACCCGGTGGAGCAGCAGCAGCCCCTGGATCGCAAAACGCCCAGAAGTCGCTGCTGCCAAAGATCGCATGCCTGGCAAGGTCAGCGGCTCATAATGCGACAACTCAAGTGCTTCGATCCCGTCTTCGCCCCTGACCTTGCCCACGAAGGTCGCCAGGCCACCGGAATTGGCGATCTGGCGGGCGAATCGGTCGATCTCGCTGTTGGGGTCAAACGGCCCGTTCAACAGGCGGACATCAAGCATCGTCTAGCCCCCGCTGACCGGCGGCAGGAAGGCGATCTCGTCATATGCCCGCAGGACAACCCCGCCCGGATTGATCAGAAGCTCCCCATTGCGGGCGATCCGCACTTTCTCGTCAAGCAGCGCTACCGCCAACTCGGCGGGCAGGGTCGCCAGCACGGATTCGAGCGGACCTGGTTCGACTTCGCGTTCCCCGCTGCCCGCCAGATCGGCAAGACGTCCCAAGAAGACCAACTTAGCCATTTCAGCCGCCTGTCATCGACATATGGCGGGCCAAGGCCGGTTCCGCGCCGGGCGCATCAATCCGGAAGTTATGGCGCAGCGGCTTGATCTTCATGGCCATATCCAAGGCCTCAGCCAGTTCGGCTTCGGCATTACCGGAACGCAATGCCGCACGCAGGTCCACCAACTCACCCCCGCCAAGGCAGGGATAAAGCTGGCCCGTTGCCGTTACCCGGACGCGGTTGCAGCCATCACAGAAATTGTTGGTGAGCGGGGTAATGAAACCGATCCGGCCGCCGGTCTGCGCTATATCGTAATAGCGCGCCGGGCCGCCGGTGCGGTGATCGCTGGGTACCAGGGTCCAGCGCCGCTCCAGATCGGCGCGAACCGCGCTGAGCGGCAGGTGCTGGTCGAATCGGTCCTCCTCCACCTCACCCAACGGCATAACCTCGATCAGGGTCAGTTCCAGCCCGCGAGCATGGGCCCATTCGATCAGCGCAGGGATCTCGTCCGCATTGTCGCCCTTGAGCGCCACGGTGTTGAGCTTGACCTTCAAGCCCGCCGCCTGCGCCGCGGCGATCCCATCCAGCACCTGCGGCAAGCTGTCCCGCCGGGCCAGACGAGCAAAGACCTGACGATCCAGCGTATCGAGCGAAACGTTGACCCGCCGGACCCCAGCGGCGAACAAATCATCCGCGAACTGCGCGAGGAGCGTGCCGTTGGTCGTCAACGTCAACTCTTCCAGTCCGCTTCCGACCTTGCGCCCCAGAGCCCGGACCAGATCGATCATGTCGCGCCGCACCAGTGGCTCCCCGCCCGTCAGGCGCAGTTTGGTCACACCACGGGCGATGAACCCCAGTGCCAGCCGGTGCAACTCTTCCAGGCTGAGCACATCCTTGCGCGGCAGGAAGGTCTGGCTTTCCGGCATGCAGTAGGCACAGCGCAGATCACAGCGATCCGTCACCGACAGGCGCAGGTACGAAATCCGTCGCTGGAACTGGTCGACAAGCGTCATGCCGGCAGTGGTAACACCGCTCCGGCACCCAAGTCATCCAATGAAATCAATTGCCCCGTCATTCCGGGCGCGCAGGCAAGGTATTCAAATGCCGCAGCAATCACCGCGTCGCTGCCACCCGATATGGCATTGATCCGCAGCGGCGCCATGGCCCGCGCCAGCATTTGCATTGCGGCCAATCGCCAGCCCTTGTGGGTGTGATCGGCCAAGGGAAATGCGATCAGAAGGTCGGTTGCCGCTGCCCGCAGCTTGGCTGCATGTTCAGCATGGAACGCTGCCGCCGCCTCCAGCGGATCGTCCGGCAGGCCTGCGATCCGCACCAGTTCCATCAGCGCCGCTCGCGCGTCAGGGTGATGCCGATCTTTTCACCCGCCTGGCTGATCGCCAGCTTGACGATCTTGACCGTCACCGCTTCCACCCGCTCATCCTGCACAAACAGGGTATCGCAGATATGGTCGGCCACCGCCTCGATCAGGGTGAAGTGCACGCCCTGGGGCAGTGCTTCGGAAGCGGCGAACTTCAGGTCCATGTAATTCTTGCTGGCACTGAGCGGCGTTTCAGGCGCGTAGCGGTCTGCCACCTTGAGCCGCACCTGAATGGTGAAGCGCAGCGGCTGCGGCTTGCCGGTTTCCTCCGAATAGATGCCGGTCAGGACATCATGCTCGAAGTCGGCCACTTCCAGGATCAGCGAATCGGTCATCGGGGCCCTTTAGCGGGGATTTGACCAGCGCGCGAAAATCGCAGTGGGCAGCAGGCGGCCATCATCGCCCGTCTCCCGCACGGCCAGGTCGCCGTGCTCAATCTTGCCGGGCAGGTGTTCGAACACCTCATCCAGCAAGCCGGCAAGCGCCAGGCTGCTCATCCGCACGGCATAGACCGTCAGGAACAGGAAGCTACTTTCACCGTCCAGCAGGCGGCTGCAATCGCCGACCAGCGGGGCCAGGTGTTCTTCAATCCGCCAGACTTCCCCCTCCGGTCCGCGTCCAAACTTGGGCGGATCGAGGATGATCCCGTCATAGCGTTTGCCGCGCCGCACCTCGCGCGCAGTGAACTTGGCGGCATCATCGATGATCCAACGGATCGGCCGCTCGGCCATGCCTGACAGCGCGGCATTCTCGCGCGCCTGGGCGACGGACTTCTTGCTGGCGTCAACGTGGGTCACCGGTCCGTACTGCGACAGCGAGAGCGTGCCGACACCGGTATAACCGAACAGGTTCATCGTCTGCGCATCGGTCCGTCCGGCAAGCTGCTCACCCATCCAGTCCCAGACCGGGGCCATATCGGGGAAGAAGCCAAGGTGGCGGAACGGGGTACACTGGGCGGTGAACTGGACTTCGCCGCGGCGCAGCGGCCAGCCTTCGCGCGGGACGGGATTGGCATAGGACCAGCGGCCACCACCATCATCATCCGATGCCGGCACGAATTCGCCGTCCGAGGCCCAACGCTCCAGCCGCGGCCGCCACAGCGCCTGTGGTTCGGGCCGGATGAAGCGATAGGGGCCATAGCTTTCAAGCTTACGGCCATGTCCGCTGTCGACCAGGCCATAATCGGGCCAGCCCTGGCCGGTCATCACGACCGGCGACTCGATAAGCTCAGCCACGCGGCACCGCGCGGGCGGCGACGTATTCGGCAATTGCCGCATAGTCTCCCGGCAGTTCGGCCAGCCGCTCCTCGCGCTCGAAAAGATCGCCGACGCGCTGCGGCAGGATCGGACGCTGACCGGTGGCCCGCTCAACCGCATCGCCGAACTTGGCCGGGTGTGCGGTGGCCAGCGTTACCACCGGCACGGCAGGATCGATCCCGGCCTGTTGGGCTGCGTGCAGGCCGATCGCGGTATGCGGATCGAGCAGTTCGCCGGTCTGGTCCCAGGCCCAACGCAGGGCGCGAGCCATGTCATTGGCATCGGCGCGGGCGCTGGAGAAC
>JBEGJL010000180.1:0-11691 GCA_041184605.1 Pseudomonadota bacterium | reverse complement strand
CCACCAGGTGGACTGCCTGCCCCAATCGCTGATCCGGCAGACCCAGCGCGATTGCTTCTGCAACAAGGCCGGTCGCCAGCGCGGCATCTTCGATTTCCTGCGGGCTGATCCTATTGCCGGCGCTCTTGATCATGGCGTCACGACGCCCGACAAAATAGAGTAGGCCGTCGGCTTCGCGGCGCACCCGATCGCCTGACCAAACCGCCGTGCCTCCATAGATCGAGGCAGCAGGGGCCGGCCGAAAGCGTTCGGTAGTCCGCTCGGCATCCTGCCAATAACCCTTCGCGACAAGCGGACCGCAGTGGACCAGCTCCCCTTCCGCGCCATCGGCGGTTACTGCTCCGTCATCGCCAATCACCAGCACTTCGGCATGCGGGATGGCCCGGCCCATCGAGGTAGGGTGACTGTCGACTAGCTGGGGATCAAGGAAGGTTGAGCGGAACGACTCAGTCAGGCCGTACATCGGGAATAGCCGTGCCACGGGAAACCGATCGCGCAGGCGGCGCACAAGGTCAACGGTCAGCGCCCCGCCGCTGTTCGTCAGCCGCCGCAACCGCGCGGCGGTTTCCAACGGCCAATCCTGTTCGACAAGCTGAACCCACAGCGGCGGGACCGCCGCCAGCGTGGTGACATCATGCTTCTCAACCGCCTTCACCACGTCGCGCGGGGTCAGGTAATCGAGCGGGACCACGCTGCCACCCGCAAACCAGGTGGAAAGCAACTGGTTCTGCCCATAGTCAAAGGATAGCGGCAGCACGGCCAGGGTTACATCTTGCGGGGTCAGCCCCAGGTATGAAGCCACACTCTCTGCTCCGAGCCACATGTTCGCATGGCTGAGCATAACGCCCTTCGGCTTGCCGGTTGAGCCCGAGGTGTAGAGGATGGCCGCCAGGTCATCCGGATCATGCCGCGACGGCTCGACTTGCGGCGAAGACCTGTAGTCTTCAGCAACCTCGGCTTCCGATTTGACCGAACAGATGGACGGCACATCGTCCGCTTCGAGCGTGGCGAGCCGGGCGCCCGTCCCGATCAGCAAGCGCGTGCCGCTGTCGGCAATGATATGTGCCACCTGCGCCCGTTTCAGCAACGGATTGATTGGCACGTGGACCAGCCCCGCCCGAGCTGCGGCGAGCGGCAGCAAGCAGCTCAATTCCCCTTTTGCCGACCAGCTGGCGATCCGCGCGCCGTGTTCCGGCACCTGGTCCAAAAGCCATCCCGCTAGCCGGGCGACACTTTCCCTTAAGTCCTTGAAGCTAAGGGTGCGTTCGCGCAGCACGAGCGCCGGAGCCGCAGCATCACCCTGCAACACCAGGTGATCGAGCGGCTTGGGATCGATCGGCAGGCTGGCAGGCACGGGGTCTGGCTCCGGATAATGGGAAACAGGGCAGTTGATTTCGGTCGCTTATCACGACGAACTTAAGGAAGTGCAAGGCGATGCAGTGCTTGCTGCACTGCTGCGCGCGCCCGCCGCTGCCGCGCCCTTTGACCGGATCGAATGGTGGCAAGGTCTGGCTGAAAGTTGCGCCCTTGTGCCCTTTCTGGCGGTTGCCCACGACGGCGATCACCGTGCCGTTCTGCCGCTGCTCCGCCGGGGCCGTCAGATTCATTGCCTGGCCAACTGGTATTCCTTCCGGGTCGCCCCGATATTCACACCCGGTGCCGATAAGGCTGCACTCTTGTATGCCTTGGCCCAGGATCTGGCTGGGGAAGCGCCACACCTTGTCTTGTCGGCCATTCCCGATGAGGACGGCGAAGCGAAGGAGCTGACCACTGCCCTGCGCAAAGCTGGCTGGGTGACCGTCATCGAGCCCTGCGACGTCAACCACGTCTTGCCGGTAAATGGTCGCACTTTTGCCGATTATCTTGCCGGCCGCAGCGGGGCGCTGCGCACCACATTGAAACGCAAGGCCGGCAAGGTTGACGTCACAATCGCAACCGCCTTCGATCCGGCCAACTGGGCAATTTATGAGGCCATCTATGCCCAAAGCTGGAAGGGAGCAGAAGGTGCTCCCGCATTCCTGCGCGCCTTCGCCTCCCAGGAAGGTGCAGCAGGCCGCCTGCGGCTAGCCATCGCTCGCTCCGCCGGACGTCCGGTTGCAGCCCAGTTCTGGACTGTGGAAAGCAGGACGGCCTTCATCCACAAGCTGGCCCACACCGAAGACGCGAAGTCACTTTCCCCTGGCACCACGCTGACCGCAGCGCTGCTGGAACACGTTATCGACCGGGATCGGGTTAACCTGGTCGACTTTGGCACGGGTAACGATCCCTACAAGCGCGACTGGATGGAGCAGGTCCGCCCCCGTTACCGGATCGAAGCCTTTCGCGCGAAGTGGCCGGGCACCTGGCCTGCCTTGGTGCGCAAAGCCTTGCAAAAGGTTGCAGGAGGCGAACGCGATGGTTAGAGGCGCGGCGATATTGGAAATCACGCTCCAAGAGGGATCGATGCGCAGCCAAACCGACCAACTCCTGCGCGGCATCCTGGCCGATGTGCTGGGCCTCAAGCCTGCACAGGTCGAAGCTTTTGACGCAGATACAGGTCTGTTCGGTCACCTGCCGGAACTCGATTCCATGGCAGTTGCCGGCCTGCTGACCGAGATTGAAGATCGCCTTGATATCGTGATCGACGATGACGAGGTCGACGGCGAACTCCTCGAAACGTTTGGCAATCTGCTCACGTTTGTCGAGGCGAAGCGCGAAGTCGCGTGATCCTGGCAAGCTACCCCTGCCCCCTTCCGGACGGATCAAGCGCCGCTGATTATGCGCTTGGATTTGATCGGGACTGTTCGCAGCGGTTGCTGATTATTCCTGCCCTGTTCGATGAAGGTCACCGGATGCGGCGGCTCTGCGTTGATGTCATGCGGCGCCTCGATGGCAGCGGGATTGCGTCATTTCTGCCCGACCTGCCAGGCACCAATGAAAGCATCGCCGACCTTTCCTCCCTATCACTGGGCGATTGGGGCGCAGCGGTAAGCAGCGCCGCCAACCACTTTCGCGCTTCCCATGTCCTCGCCATCCGCGGCGGTGGCCTGCTTGCACCGCCAGGACTGCCCGGCTGGGTTTATGGGCCGGTGAAAGGTGAAAGCCTGCTGCGCACGATGATCCGTGCCCGCATTTTGGCGAGCCAAGAGGCAGAGCGGGAGGAAACCGGCGACGGCTTGCTTACCCAAGCGCAAGAAGGTGGCATTGACCTGGCCGGTTATCGACTGAGCGCGAACATGATCCAGCAATTGCAAACCGCCCAGCCCGTTCCCTTGCCCGAGATTGGACCCGATCTTGTGGAAGGAAGCCCGCTGTGGCTCCGCGCAGAGCCTGAAACAGACGCGAACCAGGCCGATGCGCTGGCGGCGTACCTCACCATGGCGATGCGTGCATGACCCGCAAGCACGTCACCTTCGCCTGTGAAGGCCAACAGCTGGTTGGCTCGCTTGACATGGCTGCCGGTCGCACCGGCTTGCTGATTGTCTCCGGCGGCAATGAATTGCGCTCAGGTCCGTGGTCCAGCCAGGCCCAAATCGCCGAGAAGGCGGCGCTGGCCGGATTTCCTGCCTTCCGATTTGACCGCCGTGGCACTGGCGATAGCGAGGGAGAAAACGGCGGATTTAACAGTGCAGCGGCCGATATCACCGCCGCGATCAACGCCTTTCGCGCGCATGTCCCAACGCTGAAGCGGATTGTGGCCTTCGGCAATTGCGACGCGGCCAGTGCGCTGATGCTCTCCGCTGGCGAAGGATTTGCCGCGGTGGTCCTGGCCAATCCCTGGACGTTCGAGCCGGAACCGGAGCCCGTCGCCGAACCTGATCCGGAAACCGCACCACCTGCCCCTCCGCCAGCGGTATTGCGCCGGCATTACCTCAAGCGCCTGAGCAACCCACGCGCCTTGTGGCGGCTTTTGACAGGCAAGGTGGAATTGCGTCCGATGGCATCATCGCTGGTCAGGGCGCTCAATCCTGAACCGGTCCCGACCACGCTGGCGCAGCAGATGGCAGCCAACTTGGCGAAGTTCGGCGGCCCGAGCACCATCCTGCTGGCCGAGAATGATCGGACGGCCCAAGCCTTTCTGACCCACTGGGACAAGTCAGACCCGCGCCTGCGCATCTGCCCGGACGCATCGCACAGTTTTGTTGAGCCACAGGCCCGAATCTGGCTTCAGAGCCAGATCCTCGCGGCGCTGCGCAATCTGGATTAATCGCGCGCGGCGAATTCCCGATTGGCAACGAACCGCTCGGCATCGAGCGCCGCCATGCAGCCGGTCCCCGCCGCCGTCACAGCCTGCCGATAGGTGTGATCCATCACATCGCCGCACGCAAAGACTCCGGGGATTGCTGTCTTCGGCGTGCCCGCCTCAACCACGATGTAGCCGCTGCTGTCGAGTTCGAGCTTACCCTTGAACAGTTCAGTTGCCGGGGCGTGTCCGATCGCGACGAAAGCTCCGTCAGCCGGTTCGACCGAGGTCTCGCCCGTCACGGTGTCCTTCAGCTCCACCCCGGTCAGGCCGCCCTCACCCACGAACCGTTCTACTGCCTTGTTCCACAGCACCTTGATGTTCGGATGGGCGAACAGACGATCCTGCAAAATCTTTTCCGCGCGCAGACTATCGCGGCGGTGGATCAGGGTCACGTCCTGCGAATGGTTCGTCAGGTAGAGCGCCTCTTCGACGGCGGTATTGCCGCCACCAATGACGACAACCTTCTTACCGCGATAGAAGAAGCCGTCGCAGGTTGCGCAGGCCGAAACACCCTTGCCCGAGAATTCCTGTTCGCCCTCGGCGCCCAGCCATTTTGCCTGTGCGCCGGTCGCGATGACCAGCGTCTCACCTTCATAGACATCGCCGCTATCGCCAATCGCACGGAATGGCGGGCCGGACAGGTCAACATCGACAATCGTGTCCCACAGCATCCGCGTACCGACATGTTCGGCCTGGGCCTGCATTTCCTGCATCAGCCACGGGCCCTGAATCACATCACGAAAGCCGGGATAGTTCTCGACATCGGTCGTGATCGTCAGCTGCCCGCCAGGTTGCAGGCCCTGCACCACGATCGGCTGCATTCCGGCGCGCGCGCCATAGATCGCCGCCGAAAGGCCGGCCGGACCGGAACCGATAATCAGCATCTTGGTGGTGTGGGTGGCCATGGCAGTTCCCTGTTGATCTCTTGCGTCCATCTAGGGAGCGCAGGGTCGATCCGCAAACCCGCGGGAGGCAGTTTGCCCACAGATTGACGCACCGCAGCGAAGCGCGCAAAGACTTGGCCTATGACGATCCACGGCCCCACTTCGAACAGCTTCATCTCGCAGCGCCTGCGGCTTCACTATGTCGATTGGGGCAATCCGGAAGCGCCGCCGCTGATCCTGCAACATGGTGGCCGCGATCACTGCCGATCGTGGGACTGGGTGGCAGAGGAACTGGCCAAGGACTGGCACGTGATCGCGCCGGACTTGCGCGGACACGGTGACAGTGCCTGGGCGCCGGATGGCAATTACGAAACCAATGCCTTCGTCTATGACTTCGCCCAGTTGGTCCACACGCTGGGCTACGACCAGGTGACCATCGTCGCGCACTCGCTGGGCGGGAACATTGCCTCGCGCTTTACTGGGCTTTACCCGGAAAAGGTCCGCCGCTTCGTCAATATCGAGGGCCTGGGTCCTTCACCCAAGACCCGCGCTGAACGCGAAGCTGCCGGCTATGGCAACCGCTTCCGCGAATGGATCGAAAAGCGCCGCGCCGCCGCTGGACGTATCCCACGCCGCTATCCCAGCATCGAAGCCGCCTATGCCCGCATGAAGGAGGAAAACTCCTTCCTGACCGACGAGCAGGCCCGCCACCTCACCATCCACGGCGCAAGCCGCAACGAGGATGGCACCTGGAGCTGGAAGTTCGACCCCTACCTCAATGTCTGGCCGTTTGAGGACGTGCCCGAATACCGCACGGAAGAGCTGTGGGCGGCAATAACCTGCCCGATGCTGCTGCTCTATGGTGCCAATTCCTGGGCATCCAACCCGGAAAAGGACGGGCGGCTGGGCGTGTTCAAGAATGATCCAAAGGTGATCGAATTCGAGAATGCCGGCCACTGGCTCCACCATGACCAGTTCGACCGGTTCATGGCCGAGGTCCGCGCTTTCCTCTAACTTTCGAGGTAGTGCGCGCGGAGCGCCTCGCGACGGTTCGCGTCAATACCCAGCACGGCTTCAAGGTAGGTATCGAGATCGCCGTAACGGTCTTCGGTCGCCTTCAGCGCGGTGGCGATATAGTCTTCCTTGACGCCCCACAGCGCCCGGACCGTCTCCGCATCCATTGATGCATAGCGGGGCAAGTCTCTGAACGCTTCTGCGGCAATCCGCTCTTCCAGGCGGCTAGCGTCGTTGGTCAACATGTAGTCGGCTATGATTGCATCCCGTGAAACACCCAGGGCCTTCTGGGCCATGGCGACGGCCCACCCGGTGCGGTCTTTGCCCGCCACGCAATGGACCAGGCTTGGCCCCTCAGCGCGCAGGAGCAATTCGAAATAGAGCCGCAGCATCGGCGTCAGGTTCTCACGAAAGGCGATGCCTTCATAAAGCCGCATCATGGCTGTACTGGCTTCGTCAGCCGTCAGCACGCCATCTGCGGCTTCGGTATGCAGCGCCAGCCCTGCGGTTTCCTCGGGATATGTCCAGACCTGGGCTGAAAAGTCCTCGGCCCGCCGACACGGCTTGGTTTCGCGCTCGCTTGGTCCGCGCAGGTCGATCACGTGAGCAATACCCAACGCGCTCACCGCCGACAGGTCACTGTCGCTCGCGTCCCCATGTTGCGCCGATCGCCACAGCAGTCCCGTGCGCACCTTGCGCCCGGCATGCCCATCATAGCCGCCGTAATCGCGAAAGTTGTTGATGCCTTCGAGCGGGATGATGCGGCTGATCGTCATTCCACCGGCTTGGCAGCATGAACCGCACGAGGCAAGCCGCTTGCGTCCAAGGCGATCCTGCATCAAGCTGCACCAAAAGAATATCGAGAGGGGCTAAGTGGCAAAAAGGGTCCTGGCACGGGAACTTAAGGTTGGGCTGCTGGGGGGCGGTTCGTGGGGTACCACGGTTGCCTCGCTGGTTGCCCGCAATGCCCCGACCACGCTCTGGGCCCGCAGCCAGGATACGGTCGGCGAAATCAACCGCGATCACACCAACCGCCGTTACTTGCCCGATGCCAAGTTGACACCATCGCTGCGCGCCACGGCTGAACTGGGCGAAGCGGTCAGCGGTGCGGACGTGATCGTTTTCGGCGTGCCCTCGCAGGTTACGCGTGCGACCGCCGCTGCGATCCGGCCGTTCATTCGCCCGTGGGTGCCGATCATCAGCCTGGCCAAGGGGTTTGAGCTTTCCACCGGCAAACGCATGACCGAGGTGATCGGTGAAGAATTGCCCGGCCATCCGCTGGGCGTGCTGACCGGGCCGAACCTGGCCAAGGAAATCATGTCCGGCCTGGCTGCTGCGGCCGTGCTGGCGATGGACGATGAGGTTATCTGCCGCGAATTGCAGGACCTGTTTCGCACCGGGCTATTCCGGGTCTACACCAATGACGATCCCATCGGCGCAGAGCTGGGCGGCGCGCTAAAGAACATTTTCGCCATCGCGACCGGCATGGGCGATGCACTGGGTGCCGGGGTAAACACCCGCTCTGCCCTGCTCACCCGCAGCCAGGCCGAAATGATGCGGCTTGGGGTGGCGCTGGGCGGCCGGGCAGAGACGCTGATGGGCCTGGCGGGAATGGGTGACCTGCTGGCCACCTGCACCAGCCCGCAAAGCCGCAATCGCACGGTCGGTTTTGAACTGGGCAAAGGCAAGACGATCGAACAGGTGCTGTCCGAAATGGACCAGGTTGCCGAAGGCGTGAAGAGCGTGGGGCCAGTCTGGCAAATGGCGTGCGAGCACGGGATCGAATTGCCAATCGTGCGCGAGGTCTACGCCGTGGTGCACGAGGGTGCACCCGCAACCAGCGCCTTCCGCGGCCTGCTGTCTACGGCTGCGGGATCAGAGGCGGAGCCCGGCTGACATGGCAACCGCAGCTTCTTCCAGCGAACAGGAACCGCAAGTCGCCCGAATTTTCCTTGCGCTCTATCGCGGCGCCACGGAGCGTGAATTGTTGGAACGGCATGCGGCTGGCCTGCCCGGCCGGGTCGTTGCGATCGAGCGGGGCAACGCGCCCTTTTCGATGGAAGTCGCACGGCTGGTCGCCTCCTTGGATGACGACGCGGTCGAACTGGCGCCGCTGCGCGTAGCCTGGCTGCCCCGCCAGGGCGAAGGGAGCGGCTGGCGGGCTTTGCTGGGCCTGGGTGATCCGCGCGAGCCTTCCGAATCCGTCAAGCGACGTGAGCGGGACAGAAGCGATCCCCGCTGGCGGATTGTCGCAGCCCAGCCCGCAGCGCTTGGCATGCTGCGCGCCCGCTGGAAACAACGCACGGGTGGTCGCAGCACCGATTTTTCGGACTTCGTGGCCCGCCAGGCCGAACTCTCGCTCGAACGCGCGGAATATCAGCTCTACGGATCGCGGTACAAAATGCCGCGGGTTGAACCGGCTGACATCATCGCGGCACCGGGGTTCACTGCCGGCCTTGCGCGGTTGGCCACCGAAACGGGTCGATCCGAAGCCGACCTGCTTGAGGAAGCCAGGGGCTATCTTGAGGAGCTGCGCACCGGGCATAACCCCTTTGCGATTGAGGGCATGCTGCGGTTCTTCCGCGCCGCCTATGAGAAGGCCTATGGCACCGTTGATGTTGTGCCAGAGGAACTGGCAAAGCTTCATGCGGTCTTTGCGCGTTACCCTGCTCTGATCCTCCCTGCACATAAAGCCAACGTTGACGCCCCCGTAGTCAATACCGTGCTGGCCGATCACGGCCTGCCGCTGCCCAGCCTGTTTGCCGGGATCAACATGTCGTTCTGGCCAATGGGGCCAATCATGCGCCGCGCCGGCTATATCTTCCTGCGCCGCGACATTCGCGAAAACGCCACCTACCGCTTTGTCCTGCGCGAATACCTGGCTTACCTGATTGAGCGGCGCTTCAACCTGTCGTGGTTCCCGGAAGGTACGCGTTCGCGCACCGGCAAACTGCTCCCGCCCAAGTTGGGCCTGCTGACCTATGTGGTCGATGCCTATCGCCAGGGCCGGATCGAGGACATCATGCTGGTCCCGGTCGCGCTGGTCTATGATCAGGTTTACGAGACCAAGGATTTCGCGCGTGAGGCGAAGGGAGCCAAGAAAAAGCCGGAAAACCTGGGCTGGATGCTGCGCTATCTCCGCAGCCTGCGCACTCCCTATGGCAAGGCCTATCTGCGTGTGGCCGAGCCGCTTTCGATGCGCGAGGCGCTGGGCGCACCTAACCCGCATGCCGATTACAAGGCACCCGAGGCGCAACTCGCGCTGCAAAAGCTCTCGCTCGCGGTCTCCTGGCGGATCAACCAGGCCACACCGATCACCGGCATCGCGCTGGTCAGCTTTGCCCTGCTGGCAACGGGCGGTCGATCGATCCCGCGCGAACGATTGGCGGGGTTCGTGGCCATGCTGGTCGATCACGCCCGCAAACGCGGCCAACCACTGGCCGAAAGCGCTGACCTGGGTGATCCCGCCAAGCTTGATCAGGTGCTGGCAACCTTGCTCAATTCGGGCATCGTGACCCGGTTTGATGGTGGCCCCACCCCGGTCTATGGCATCGCCGAAGGCCAACACATCGGCGCAGCGTTCTATCGCAACTCGATGCTGCATTTCGTGCTGGAACGGGCGATTGCCGAAGTCGCGGCCTTGGGCGCGATGGCGGCTCCTGCTGCCCGCCGCGAAGAGCGGTTTTTCGAAACGGCGCTGGCCATGCGCGAATCCCTGAAATTCGAATTTTTCTTCCGCGAACGCCCCGCATTCGAGCAGGGCCTGGCGGCAGAGATGGATCTGATCGGCACCGATTGGCGGCGCAAGCTGGCCGAGGCACGGTCCGGACGCGAATTGCTGGACTCGCCCTTCAACGTCGGACTGGCCCACGCAGCGTTGCGGCCGTTTCTTGAAGCCTACCGGATCGTCCTAGATGTTCTGCTGACCAGGCCGGTCGATGTGCCAGCGCTGGAAAGCGAGGTTCTTGCTGCGGCTGATGGGCTGGGCCGCCAGTACCTGCTGGAAAAGACCATTCGCAATCCGGAGGCCATCTCACGCCAGCTCTTCGGCACGGCCTGGCAGTTGGCCAAAAACGTCCGGCTGATCGAGCCCGGCCCTGATCTTGCCGCGCGCCGCGAAAACCGCTCCAAGATCCTGCGCGCTACGCTGTCCGCGCTCGACGAGATCGAGGTGCAATGCCGCGAGGCGCTGGGCGGCTAGACCGGTGGCCGCGCGTCAAGCCAGTCCTTGACGATACCCAGCACTTTGAGCCGTTCCGGTTCGTTGAATATCTCGTGATAAAGGCCATCGAAAATGCACACGGTCTTGTCCGGGCTGGCGATAGCATCGAACACCGGCTGGGCATCCTTGGCCAGCACCAGGCTATCGGCGCTGCCGTGCATCAGCAGGCAGGGTAGCTGCATCGATTCTACGCGGGCGGGATAGGTACTGATCGCGTGCATCATCTCCCGCGCGGTCCGGGCCGGGACCTTGCCGAGGAAGACCAGCGGATCGGCCTTGTAATCGGCGACCACCTGCGGATCGCGGCTCACCGCCTCGGCATCAAGCTGGATCATGCCCAAGGCTGGGGCAATGCGCGAGATGAGTGACAGCAGCAGGGCCTGCACCTTGGGCAGGCCACCCCCGATTGCGGGGCCGCTCAACACCAATCCCGAGAGCTTCTCCGGGTGGTTCAAGGCATAATTCAGCGCCAGCGAGCCACCCATCGAGTGACCCACCAGCTTGATCCGCGAAAGGCCGCTCTGCTTGCGCACCCGATCCACCAACTGGTCGATGTCGGCATCGGCATTGGCGAAGCTGTCGATTACGGCACGGGTGCCTCCCGACTTGCCGTGGCCGCGATGATCAAGCGCGTGGACCGCATAGCCCGCTTCTGTGAAGAACTGTGCGACCGCCTGATAGCGGCCCAGATGCTCGGCATAGCCATGCGCCAGCACCAGATGATCGCGCGGCGCACCGTCTGGCAGCCAGGATATGGCAAAGATCGGCACATTGCCGGCACCAGCAAAAGTAAACTCAGTCGTCTGCATCGGGCCAATCCTTCAAGGTATCGATAAACATCTGCCGCACTGCCTCGGCTTTTTGACCCGTGTTCTTCTCGGTCCAATCTGAGGTTTGGACCGGCGGCAAGACCGCAATGTCGACTGTGCCTGATCGCAGCATCACCGCGTCACGTCCGGCTACATCCAGCGCGTTGCGGATCACAATCGGGATCACCGGCACACCCAGGGTCCGTGCCATGTGGAACGCACCCTTCTTGAACGGTCCCAGGTCAACCGTCATGTCCCGCACCCGTGTCCCCTCCGGCGCAATCATGATCGAGCAACCTTCGCGTACCATCTTGGCAACCGGTTCCAGCGCCTTGGCTGCCTCCTCCGGTGTGCCACCGCTGCGTTCGACAAAGGCCACCGGCACCAGGCGGCTCAGCATGGCACTGATCGGGTTCTTCTTGAGCTCTGCCTTGCCAACCCAGGCCAGGTCTGTTCGGACGAGCGCACCGACGAAAAAGGCATCGAAGTTGTTGCGGTGGTTGAACACGAACACCGCGGGCCGGTGCGAGGTCAGGT
>JBEGJL010000179.1:0-5285 GCA_041184605.1 Pseudomonadota bacterium | reverse complement strand
CGTTAGGCCCGATGTGGGTCCGGCTGGCCGATAGCGGGCCAGTCTCGGCCGGGTTCTGGCGGCTGGCGCTGGCCGTGCCGTTCTTTGTCCTGCTGGCGCGCGCCAACAACCAGCTGCTGACCGGCGCGCCGCGCAAGGTGTTGTGGGGTGTGCTGGCGGGGGGCGTTTTCTTTGCGCTAGACCTTTCCAGCTGGCACCTGGGTATCGAGCTGACGCGCCTGGGCAACGCCACGCTGTTCGGCAACGCCGGATCGATCCTGATTGCCGCCTGGGGATTGATCGCGCTGCGCCGCTGGCCGACCACGGCGGAATGGCTGGCTTTCGGCGCAGCGATGATCGGCGCGGCGGTCTTGCTGGGGCGCAGCCTGCAAATCGATCACACCACCCTGATCGGTGACCTGCTCTGCCTCCTCGCTGGGTTCCTTTATACCTTCTACATCCTGTTGGCACAGCGCGGCCGGGCCATGCTGGGGAGTTGGGCGCTATTGTTCTGGTCCAGCCTGATCGGCCTGCCGGTCATGGCCGGCGGCGCGCTGCTGCTGGGTGAACCGTTCTGGCCGACCAACTGGCTGCCGGTGATCGGCCTGTCGATCACCAGCCAGCTGATCGGGCAGGGCCTGCTGGTCTATGCCCTGCGCCACTTTCCGCCGCTCGTGATTGGCCTGGCGCTGCTGACCCAGCCGACGGTTTCAGTCGCAATCGGGTGGATCTGGTTCAACGAAGTCCTGGGCCCGCTGGACCTGCTGGGCATGGCACTGGTCGCCGCCGGACTGGTCCTGGCCCGCGTTGCCGAGCGGCCGCAGGCTCTCGTGCCAGAAGGTGAAGAGCGGCCTTAGCCCGCGGGGGTTTCCGCGGCTGCCGGTGCTGAACTTGGAGCTTCCGTAGCAGGGGCATCAGCCGCATCGGTAGCCGTGGCATCGGCTTCCTGGTCACCCTTGCCCTCACCCTCCGCCTTGGGGGCAAGTGGAGCCTGGCTCCGGACCGTATCCAGCGGCAACATTGCATCACTGGTCGAAGCAGGCAGGATCTGCCCCTCGGCCTTGCCGGCGCCTTCATCCTTCTTGCCCGAACCGCAGGCAGCAAGCGCCAGTGCAAGGATCAGGATCGGCAGGTTACGCATCAGCAATCACTCCTGCGGGCAGGGCCGCTCAAGCGCGGCAAGGAATTCGGGGGCACGGGCCAGAAGCGCCGCATCCCAGGTCGGCATATTCACCGCATGGCCCAGCCGCGCAAGGCTGGTGACACCAAACTCCTCGATCCCGCAGGGCACGATCCCGCCAAAGTGCGTCAGGTCAGGATCGAGATTGACCGAGAAGCCGTGCATCGTCACCCAACGCCGGATGCGCACCCCGATTGCGCCGATCTTGGCTTCGCGCCCGTCAATATCGCGGGTCCAGATGCCGACCCGGCCCGCGCTGCGCCAGCTTTCCACGCCAAAGTCGGCGAGCGTGGCGATTACCCAGCCTTCCATGGCATGGACAAAACCGCGCACGTCACGCGCCCTGCGCTTCAGGTCGAGCAGGACATAGCCCACCCGCTGGCCCGGCCCGTGATAGGTATAACGTCCGCCACGTCCGGCCTCGACCACCTCGAACCGCGGATCGAGCAGTTCATCGGCCGCCGCGCTGGTTCCGGCGGTGTAAACGGGCGGATGTTCCAGCAGCCAGACCAGCTCTTGCGCCGTTCCCTCGGCGATCGCCGCGTTGCGGTCGGTCATGAAATCGAGCGCATGACGATAGGGCACCTGCTCGTCATCGCGGCGCCATTCGATTGAATTCGGCAATCCCTGAATCATCGCGCGTTGCGTGGCGGCAATTGCTGATGTTATCAAGGGGCAACAACCAAGGAGTGCAAGCGATGCGGTTTGACAGCAACCGGGCCTGGCAAGAGGCCACCAAGCTCGTTTCGGCCAATCGCGACGTGCTCTGGGCACTGGCCGGGGTCTTCCTGGTGCTGCCCAGCTTTGCCGTGGGCATCCTTGCCCCGCCACCCGAACCTGCTGCCGGTGCGGACAGCGATATGCTGATGGCGACGCTATCTGCCTATTACAATGGGGCCTGGCCGTGGCTGTTGGGGATGGCGGTATTTCAGGTGGTCGGCACGCTGGCGATGCTGGCCCTGTTCACCGATCGCACCCGGCCGACGGTGGCCGAGGCGTTGAAGCTGGCCGTGCGCGGCGCATTGCCAGTGATCGCGGCGCAATTGCTTGCCGGTGCGGGCTTTGCCACTGTCGCGATGATCCCGATCACGCTGGCAGCGTTGACTGGCAGCAAGGCGCTTGCTGTTGTCGTGGTGGCCGCCTGCCTGGCCGCCTTTGTCTATGTGATGGTCAGGATTTCGCTGGTTGCGCCGGTGGTTATGGTCGATGGCGAGCACAACCCGTTGGTCGCGCTGCGGCACTCGTGGAACCTGACCCGCGGAAATGCCGGGCGGCTGCTGTTGTTCTATGCCCTGCTGTTGATCGGCTTCGGGATCGTCATCCTGCTGGTCGGCGGTCTGGCTGACCTTGGGCTCAGACTGGTGCTGGGGGCGGAAATCGGCACGGCATTGGGGGCGCTGGTTTCGGCGGCGCTGCAGGCGGTGATGGCGATCTATTTCATCGCCGTCTATGCGGCCACGCACTATCAACTGGCACGCCAAGACAGCACGGCAGGTGCCGTCCCGATCGAGTAGGCTAGTCCTTCCAGCCCCAGAACAGTTTGCAGGGCAAGACGTTCAGCGGCTCAAAGTCTGCGTCGATCCTGGCAAAGTGCCGGGCCATGAAGTCGCGTGCCTTGGCGCTGAACTGGTAGACCAGAAATGCCCCGCCCGGCCGGAGCACGCGGTGCGTGGCAGCGGCGATGGCCGGGCCAACGCCATCCGGCAAGGTCGAGAACGGCAAGCCCGATAGGACATAGTCCGCATGGTCAAAGCCGTGAGCGTGGACGATGCCTTCCACATCAGCCGCCGATCCAAGTACGGGCATGAAGCGGCTGTCGCTGATCGTCGCCTTGAGATAGTCTATGTACAGCGGGTTGGTATCGATCACGATCAACCGCGCATCGCGGCGCAAGCGATCGAGCACCGGGCGGCAAAATGTGCCGACACCGGGGCCATATTCGACGAACAGCTTACAGTTGTCCCACTGCACAGGCTTCAGCATCCGCTCAATCGTGAAGCGCGACGAAGGGATGATCGACCCGACCATTACCGGTTGCTCGATAAAGCCTTGCAGGAAAACGCCCCATGGGCCCATCGCCCGCCTGATACGATGCCTGAGGCGGGCGGTAAGCGGCTTGCGGGCAAGCTCGGTAAAAGACATGCGGGGGGATGGATCCTGTTGTGCGCGACCGGACTAGTGGTTTCACAAATTTGCCGGGCCATTGCAAGGCGGATGCGACGGACATAGGGACAGGGACGATGACCCAAGCTGAGACACCCCAATCCGGCAGCGTAACCGCCAGCCTGCCACCGAGCCGATTGGCGCTGCTGTTCACGGTGATGCTGGTGACCGCAGCCGGCAATACCGCAATGCAATCGGTCATGCCTTCGATTGGTACCGCTCTTAAAGTCCACGATTTCTGGATCAGCCTTGCCTACACCTGGTCTGCGCTGCTGTGGATGCTCTGCGCCCCGTTCTGGGCGCGGCGGAGCGACCGGCGTGGCCGCAAGGCAATGATGGCGCTGGGGCTGACTGGGTTTATCTCAAGCTTTGGCCTGTGCGGTTTGTCGCTGTGGTTCGGATTGAACGGCTATCTGGGAGCCATCGGCACACTATTACTGTTTGCCGCGTGCCGATCGCTTTACGGCGGCTTCGGTTCGGCCGCCCCGCCGGCAGTGCAGGCCTATGTGGCCAGTCGCACCAGCCGCGCCGAGCGGACCCAGCAGCTTTCGTTGATCTCCTCCAGCTTCGGGCTTGGCACCGTCTTGGGGCCGGCGCTGGCGCCGCTCCTGATCGTTCCGGGCCTGGGGCTCGTCAGCCCGTTCTTCGCCTTCACGCTGATTGCTGTGGTGGTGCTAGCTGCACTACGCCTGCGCCTGCCAGATGACGCACCGGCCTACGCCGCAAGGGGCGAAGTACTGGCCGCACCGTTCAGTGCCAACTCCGATTCCCGGATGCGCGCCGAGGGAGAAGATACCGACGACGGCGTTCTGCCCCCCGAAGTGCCGGACCTGAAATGGACCGATCGTCGACTGCGCCCCTGGCTGATCGCGGGTCTGCTTGGTGGTCACGCGCAGGCCATGGTCATGGGCGTGGTCGGCTTCCTTGTGCTCGACCGACTGGGCCTGCGCGCCACCCCAATGGCGGGCGCAGGGCCGACCGGACTGGTTCTGATGTCGGGCGCGATCGCTACGCTCCTCGCGCAATGGGGGATCATCCCGCTGTGGAAGCTTGGGCCCCGCGCCTCAGCGCTGTGGGGGGTCAGTCTGGCAGCGCTTGGCGTAGCCCTGCTTGCCGTCGCGCAGGATCTTCATGCCATAACCTTGGGTACCGCGCTGGCCTGCCTGGGCTTCGGCCTGTTCCGCCCCGGCTTTACCGCCGGTGCCTCGCTGGCGGTGACGCGCGCCGAGCAGGGGCAATCGGCCGGGATCGTCGCCTCGGTCAATGGCGCAGCCTATATTGTGGCCCCGGCGATCGGCGTCTGGCTTTATGGCCATTCGTCGTGGATTGGCTTTGCCGTGATCGAACTGCTGTGCCTGGCCGTACTGGTCCTCGGCATTCGCGGCCTGGGCCGGGACGAGGATCTTCTGACGCAGCGCTAGAGGATCTCAGACACCTTTTCCTGCGGGCGGCACAGCCGCACGCCCTTGTCCGTTTCCACCAGCGGGCGCTCGATCAATTTCGGCTCAGCAGTCATGGCCGCCAGCACGGTTGCGGCATCTGCCGAAGGCAGACCGCGCTCTTCGGCATCGGTACCGCGCAGGCGCAGCCCCTGTTGCGGCGTAAGACCAGCATCGCGATAAAGCTGCGCCAGCTTCTCAGCGTTGGGCGGGTTGACCAGGTATTCAACCACGGTGAGGTCCACGCCCGGCGTCTCTTGCAGGATCGCCAGCGTCTTGCGCGAGGTGCCGCAGGCCGGGTTGTGCCAGATCGTTGCTTTCATTGCCGGTTCCTTTCCGTTCATCGCAGGCCAATAGCAAATTCGCGCCGCCGGGCAATTTGATCCTTGTCAATGCGAACGATTCGCATTAGCGGCAATCCTGTTATTGCAACTCATTCGCAACAAGGAACTGCCCGTGACCTTTTCCAGCCTCCACACCCTCCGCCTGCTTTGCGGGATTGCCGCTGTTTTCGCGGCCTATCC
>JBEGJL010000178.1:0-6544 GCA_041184605.1 Pseudomonadota bacterium | reverse complement strand
GGCCATGACCGGTACCCGCCGCACGCCCGAGGCTACGCTGTTGCTTCTTGCCGCGCTGGGCGGCACCCCGGGTGCCTTTGCGGCCCGCGCGCTGCTGCGCCACAAAACCCGTAAGCGACCCTTCATCGGCCGGTTCCATGCCATTGCCATTGCGCAGCTGCTAGCGCTGGCGGCGCTTTGGCTGATGCGATAGGGGGCGGGCATGGATAACCCACCGCCCGCCACCGCCTTCAAAATCCTCACCGCCGATCAATGGGCGCAGTTCGAGGCCGATGGCGTGTTCCACGGCTCCTCGGCCGATCTGGCCGATGGCTATATCCACCTTTCCGCGATAGATCAGTTGCAGGGCACGCTCGACAAGCACTTTGCCGGGCAGGCAGGGCTGGTGGTCGCCGAGGTGGACCTGGTCGCGTTGGGCCAGGCGATCCGCTGGGAAGTCTCGCGTGGCACCGCGCTATTCCCCCACTGCTACTCCCCCCTACCGTTCTCCGCCGTGCTGCGGGTGGAGCGGCATCTTTCATCTGTGAATACAGGAGCCCTAGCCCATGTCCTATGCCATTTGGATCGCCCTAGCCGTGGTGCTGATCGCGATCGGCCCGACGCTGGGCCGCAACCTGCTCGGCGTGAGCAGGACTGATGCCAAGGATGCTACGAAAGACGCCGTGAAGGATGCGGGCGGGAAGCCTGACGCTAGCGACTAGCCCGCCTTGCGCAGCGCCCGCAGCTCCGCTGCGGCTGTCATGTCCAGCTAGATGCCACGGGTGTCGTAAACCAGCTTGTCAGCCCGCTTGGCCAGGGCTCAACAACGGCATTGGACCAAGGCAACTATCGTCAAATGCGATATAGCGTCCGACGTTACGGTCCAGTGGCAAATTGAGGCGAAGAGTTACATTGGTGAAGCTGAATTTCTTACTCGCGAATTGCGACAGAAATGGCCGCCTCGATGAGCACTTTTCCAGTGCTTTTGAACTGGCAGAGGATAGTGCCTCGCAACTCTCTGCTCGACAGCCCGTGACCAGCCCGGTTATCAAGCGCTTATGCGGGTTCTCGTCACCGGCGTGGCCGGCTTTATCGGATTTCACATGGCCCGGGCGCTGGTTGCCCGGGGGGACAGCGTTATCGGGATCGATAACCTCAACGATTACTACGCCGTCAGCCTGAAGCGGGACCGCATCGCGGCCCTGGCCGCCGAAGCGGGGGAGCGCTTTGTGTTCCGGCAGGTCGACTTTGCCGATATGGCCGCGCTCACTTCCGCCTTGGCGGACGACGCGTTTGACCGTGTGGTCCACCTGGGCGCCCAGGCCGGGGTGCGTTATTCGATCAAGAACCCGCATGCCTATGTCCAGTCCAACCTGGTCGGTCACCTCAATATGCTTGAAATTGCACGTAATCGCCAGCTTGAACATATGGTCTATGCCAGTTCAAGTTCGGTCTATGGCGGGAACACCAAGCTGCCCTTTGCGGTGGAGGATCGCAGCGATCACCCCGTCTCGCTTTATGCCGCAACCAAGCGCGCGGATGAGCTGATTAGCGAAAGCTATGCCCACCTCTATCGCTTGCCGCTCACGGGGCTGCGGTTCTTCACCGTCTATGGCCCCTGGGGCCGCCCGGACATGATGATGTGGATCTCTACACAGAAGATCCTGGCGGGCGAACCGATCCCGGTCTTCAACCAGGGCGATATGTGGCGCGATTTCACCCACATTGATGATATCATCGCGGGGGTGGTGGCCAGCCTCGATAATCCCCCGCCCGACGACGGGCTGGAAAAGGCCGGCGGCAGCGTAAAGCCGCACCGGCTTTACAACATCGGCAACAGCCAGTCCGAACACCTGATGAAGGTGATCGGACTGCTGGAGGAGGCCTGCGGCCGCAAGGCGTTGATTGATTTTCAGCCGATGCAGCCCGGTGACGTTCCCGCCACCTATGCCGATATCGCCGCGATCAGCCGTGACCTGGGCTATGCCCCCACGACCAGCATTGAAACCGGTGTCCCCAACTTTGTGCAGTGGTATCGCGGCTATCACGGTCTCTGACACTTGATGCCCGGCCGCGCATCGGCAATCACCCTGCCATGACGATTCTTTCCGACAAGTGGATCCGTGAAGAGGCTCAACGCTCGGGCATGATCGAGCCGTTCGTTGAGCACCAAAAGCGCGATGGCTGCATCAGCTATGGCCTGTCGTCCTATGGCTATGACGCGCGGGTGGCGGACGAGTTCAAGATCTTCACCAATGTCCATTCGGCGGTGGTCGATCCCAAGAACTTTTCGGATCACAGCTTTGTCGATGTGAAGACCGATTGCTGCATCATCCCGCCGAACTCGTTCGCGCTGGCCCGCACGGTCGAATATTTCCGCATCCCGCGCGATGTGCTGGTGATCTGCCTGGGCAAGAGCACCTATGCCCGCTGCGGGATCATCGTGAACGTCACCCCACTGGAGCCGGAGTGGGAAGGCCACGTGACGCTGGAGTTTTCGAACACCACGCCGCTGCCGGCCAAGATCTATGCCGACGAAGGCGCCTGCCAGTTCCTGTTCCTGCAAGGCGATCAGCCGTGCGAGACCAGCTATGCCGATCGCAGCGGCAAATACATGGGCCAGCGCGGGGTGACCCTGCCCAAGCTTTGAGCCAGGCTGGCGGCGCTGCCGTAGCGGCAACCGAAACCCGTTTTACAATGCCACCGAACTGTGGCCATTTGCCACAACAGGCCGACGCCAGATTCGGCCAATGGAGAGACTTGCATGACTGCCAAGGCAGACCGTCCCTATGACATCGTGGTCTATGGCGCGACCGGCTACACCGGCCGCCTTGTCGCCGAATATCTGGCGCATCACTATCAGGGGCAGGGTCCAAAATGGGCCATGGCCGGTCGCTCGGCCGAAAAGCTGGCCGAGGTGCGCGATCTGATCGGCGCCCCGGCCGATACGCCGCTGGTGGTCGCCAATTCGGATGACCCGGCCAGCATGCAGGCCCTGGCAGAAAGCACCCGCGTGGTCGTCACCACGGTCGGTCCCTATCAGTTGTATGGTGAGCCGCTGCTCAAGGCCTGTGTCGCCGCCGGGACCGACTATGCCGACCTATGCGGCGAACCCGGCTGGATGCGCGAGATGATCGATGCCTATCACGATCACGCCCAGGCCAGCGGGGCGCGGATCGCCTTCTCCTCGGGCTTCGATTCAATCCCCTTCGATCTGGGTGTATTCATGCTGCAACAGGAGGCCAAGGCGCGCTTCGGCAGCCCGGCGCCGCGCGTGAAGGGCCGGGTCCGAGCGATGCAGGGCACCTTCTCGGGCGGGACGGCGGCGAGCTTGACCGAAACGATGAAGTCGGTCGCCAAGAAGCCCAGCCTGATCCCGATCCTGCAGAGCCCCTTTGGCCTGACCCCCGGCTTTGAAGGGCCGAGCCAGCCGATGGGCCTGCTGCCCGAATATGATGACAAGCTGGGCAAGTGGGCCGCGCCGTTCATCATGGCGACGATCAATACCAAGAATGTCCACCGCACCAATTTCCTGCTCGGCCACCCCTATGGCGCCGACTTCAAATACGACGAAATGATGCTGACCAGCCCGGGCGAACTGGGCGAAAAGGCGGCCCATGCCGTGGCCGAGATGCTCAAGAACCCGTTTGGGGCCAAGCCGCCCAAGCCGGGTGAGGGTCCCAGCAAGGAAGAGCGCGAGAACGGCTTTTACGACGTGCTGTTCGTCGGCGAATGGCCCGATGGCAAGGAACTGCGCTATGGCGTCAAGGGGCGCTATGATCCGGGTTATGGCTCGACCAGCCGGATGATCGCCGAAACGGGGATTGCCCTGCTCGACTGCCAGGCTGGCGGCGGCGTTGCCACCCCGGGCGCGCTGCTGGGAGAAGCCCTGGTCAAGCGCCTGCAGGACCATGCCGAGATCACCTTTGCGGTAGAGGAATGACCGAAACCCTCGCGCCGCTCCCGCAAGAGAGCGAGTGGACCATCGGCTGGCGGATCGTGCTCGGCTGCGCGTTGGGCGCGGGGGCGGGGATCGTCCTGCTGTTCTTTACCTTCAACATGTTCGTGCTGCCGCTATCGCGCGAACTGGGTGTGTCGCGAGGCGAGATCGGATCGATTCAGGCGCTGATCGTTACCGGCGCGCTGGGGGCGGTGGTTGTCGGCCGGGCCGTGGATCGCCTGGGGTTCAAGCCGGTCTATCTGACCTGTGCCCTGATCGTGATTGCTGGTCAGGTCCTGTCGGTGCTCTATGCGTCGACCCTGTTCCACATGGCGCTGACCATTGCCATTCTGGGCTTCTTCGGGGTGGGAACAACCGCCTTGGTCCTGACCCGCCCGGTCAATGCCCATTTCAGCAGGCGCCGCGGCCTTGCGCTGGGGTTAATGGCCACGGGTGTCTCGATCTTTGCGATTGCCGCTCCGCTGATCCTTGAGCCGATCATCGCCGATCATGGCTGGCGCGGCGGCTTCCTGGCCCTGTCAGGCTTCATGGCGCTGGTCGGGGTTCCAGCGGTGATGCTCGTAATTCCGCACGAGGGGCCGCCCGTTCAGGCCAGCACTGGGAAGGGTGGGGGCGGCAACTGGTCGTTCCTTCGCAACCGTGATTTCCGGCTTATGACCCTGAGTATTATGGCGATGGGGCTGGCGACAGCAGGCTTTGTTGGCCAGCTCTCCCCAATCATCCAAGAAGAGGGGTTTGATGCCGCAACCGGCGCATTGGCAGTCTCAGTGTTTGCCATTGGCCAGTTCATCGGCCGGCTGGGCGGCGGCTTCTTGCTGGATCACTTCCGCCCCCAGACCGTCGCGCTGGTGTTCACGATCATTCCGGGTAGCGGGTTCCTGCTGCTGTTGCTGACCGATCAGGTCTATTGGGCGGCGATCCTTGCCGCTGCGATGATCGGACTGCAGCAGGGGGTGGAGCTAGACCTGTTCGCCTATTTCGTCGCGCGTCGGTTCCCGATTGCGCAGTATGGCACGATCTATGGCGCGCTGCATGGCTTCAGCTGGATCGGCAATGCAACCGGCATTGTCGGCGTTGGCCTGCTGCATGACTATTTGGGCAGTTACAGCCTGGCGCAGGGCATTGGCATGGCGGCGCTTACACTGGGCGCGGTGCTGGTCTGGATGGTCCACCTGCCAGAACTAGGCCCTGGTCAGGAGCAGTCCCGCACTGCTTGAGGCATAGGCCGCCGCGTCTTCTGTCGACAGGCCAAGGCCGGTCAGCCCCAGCACCAGCATTTCTGCCAGCCGCCGTGCCCCTTCGGCGCGGTCGATCCGCCGTTCGATCGCATTGGCCATCAGCACCTGGCACAGGCCCAGCCAGAACCGCACGCCGCTTTCGCGGGCCTCGGCGCGCAATCGTCCGGTGGCACAGGCCGCGTTCATGTCTGCCGCCACACCGGCGTTGAGTGGCTGGTCGCGTAGCGTCGAATTGTTGGCATTGCGCAGCATGATCGCGGTCTTGCGCGGTTCATCCAGGGCAAAGGCCAAGCCGGTACACATCCCCCCGACCAGCCGCCCGATCGGATCGGCAATGTCGGCGTTGGCCGTGCCGATGCGCGCTTCCAGCGCTGTGCGGATCTCTGCCCCGATCGCTTCACCGAAGGCAGCCTTGTCGGCAAAATGGTTGAAGAAGCTGCCCTTGGCTACGCCTGCGCGGGCAACAATCTCGTCGATCGCCAGGGCATCAATCGGACTGTCCGCCAATAGCTCAAGCCCAGCATCGATGAGCGCCCGATAGGTACGCTGGGCGCGCGGGTGGAGCGGCTTTCCGGTCATTGACCCGGCTTACTTGACCATTCGGTCACTTGTCAATAATCTGACCAAATAGTCAATTGCGACTCGGGCCGGTGAAGCCCGATGCGGGAGAGCTGGCTGATGAGCACGATCCGGATCGAGGACATTGCCCATGTCCGCTATGCCGCGCCCGATCTGGCGGCGATGCGTGCCTTCCTGGAGGACTTCGGGCTGGACTGCTTTGCGGCGGAGGGACGGCTCTATGGCCGTGGCAGCGACGGTCGGCCCTTCGTCCACGTTACCGAGCCGGGCGAGGCGAAGTTTCTTGCTCTCGGCTTGCGGGCAGATACCGTGGCCGATCTTGAGAAACTTGCGGCCAGTGAGGGCGTGCCGGTCGAAGACCTCAAGGAGCCCGGGGGCGGCAAGATTGTCCGGCTGACTGATCCCGATGGCTATGGGGTGGAAGTTGTGGCCGGCCAGGCGAAGGCGGAAGCCTTGCCGTTGCCAGCGGACCAGCCGGTCAACACCGCCGCGGCCAAACCGCGCTTCCGCCAGACCGTGCGGCTGGATGCAAGGCCTGCTCACGTCAAACGGATCGGCCATGCCGTGCTCAAGGTCCGCGATTTCCGGACATCAGAGCAGTGGTACAAGGACCGCTTCGGCTTCATCACCTCGGACGAGGTTGAGGCGGCAGCGAATGTCCCGTTGGGTGCCTTCATGCGCTGTGATCGGGGTAACAAGCCGGCCGATCACCACACCCTGTTCCTGGCCCAGCTGCCCGGTCCGCTTGGCATTCTTCATGCTGCCTTCGAAGTGGCCAACCTTGATG
>JBEGJL010000177.1:0-4916 GCA_041184605.1 Pseudomonadota bacterium | reverse complement strand
GTTGCCCTGTGTCGCAAGCACTTTACTGAGGCGCTGACTGCATGAACGAGACCCTGTTTCAGGCCGCCGCGCTGATCGTGCCGCTGGTTATCGCGATCGTGTTCCACGAAGTTGCCCACGGCTGGACCGCGCGTCTGCTGGGTGATCCGACCGCGGCGCAGATGAAGCGGCTGAGCCTCAACCCGTTGCGCCATGTTGATCCGATGGGCACGATCATCGTGCCAGGTGCGCTCGCTTTGGCAAAAGGGCCGATCATGGGCTGGGCCAAGCCGGTGCCAGTCAACAAGTATCGCCTTCGCAACCCGCGGCTGGGGATGATGGCCGTGGCGATTGCCGGACCGGGCAGTAATGTGCTGCTGGCTGGGATTGGGGCTGTCCTACTGGGCCTGCTGTTTGGTAGCTACCAGGATGCCCAGGCACCATCGCTGTTCGCCCGGTTCTTGGCGCTTAACCTGTTCAACTTCATCACGATCAATGTGTTTCTGGCGCTGTTTAACCTGCTGCCGATCCCGCCGTTCGACGGGTCGCACATCGTTGAAGGGTTGTTGCCGGAAAAGGCCGCCGCCCAATATGAGCGGCTGCGCCCGATGGGCTTTCCGATCATGCTGCTGCTGATCGTGGGGCTGCCCTGGTTGATCCCGGGCTTCGATCCGATCGGCAAGCTGGTGGTCCCGCCGGTCGAATGGCTGACCGGCCACTATCTCGCGCTTGCTGCCGGCTTAGCCGGGGGCTGACTTCATGCCGCATGGCTGGATTATCCTCGACAAGCCGCTCGGGCTTGGCAGCACCCAGGCGGTTGGTGCGGTCAAGCGCGTCTGTCGCGAAGCGGGGCTGGGCAAGGTCAAGGTGGGCCACGGCGGCACGCTCGACCCGCTAGCCACTGGTGTGCTGCCGATTGCGCTGGGCGAGGCGACCAAGTTGTGCGGGCGGATGCTGGACGCCAGCAAGATCTATGCCTTTACCATCCAGTTCGGGACGCAGACCGATACACTCGACCTTGAAGGGCAGGTTATTGCCGAAAGCCCGCTTCGGCCCACGCCTGCCGAAATCGAGGCAGTTCTGCCGCGTTTCACCGGTCCGATCGAGCAGGTTCCGCCGGTCTATTCAGCGCTCAAGGTGGACGGTGAGCGAGCCTATGACCTGGCCCGCAAGGGCGAAGCGGTGGCGCTGAAATCGCGGGCGGTGACGATCCACTCGCTCGAAGTCAGCACCCGGGATTCCGAAAGCGTCACGCTGGTCGCGCATGTTTCTAAGGGCACCTACATCCGCAGCCTGGCCCGCGACATTGCGCTGGCGTTGGGCTCGGTCGGTCATGTGACGATGCTCCGGCGGCTCAAGGCTGGGCCCTTCGGGATCGAAACGGCGATTTCTCTGGACAAATTGAACGAAGTCGGTAAGGGCGCACCTCTTGAGAACGTACGCTTGCCGCTGGAGGCAGGGCTGGTCGACATCCCGGCTCTTGACCTCGGTCCGGAACAGGCAAGCATGGTCCGCCAGGGCCGGGTTCTGACCGGACTGCCCCACACCGACGGGCTACACTGGGCGAAGGCCGGAACTGTTCCGGTTGCGCTGGTGGAGCTTTTTGGTGGAGCCGCAACCGTGGTTCGGGGGTTCAATCTGTCGGATGTCGCGGAGTAAATGATATGTCGGTTACCGCCGAAAAGAAGCAGGAAATCATCAACGACAACGCCCGCGCCAAGGGTGATACCGGTTCGCCGGAAGTCCAGGTCGCGATCCTCACCTCGCGGATCCAGACCCTGACCGAGCACTTCAAGGCTCACCACAAGGACAACCACTCGCGTCGCGGCCTGCTGATGATGGTCAACAAGCGTCGTTCGCTGCTCGACTACCTGAAGAAGAAGGATGTCGACCGGTACAACGCGCTCATCGCCAAGCTTGGTCTGCGCAAGTAGCCAGCGGAGCGGCCCCCAGCGGGCCGCTTTTGCTATCAGCTTCCCATTCGCAATTCGGTGAACGGGATGCCTCGGGGCCAAAGGTGCCCCACACCGGACCGGGACGGAATCCCCGGCAGCAAAACCCGCGCGAAAGCATTTGGGCAATAGGGCCCGCGGGCGAAGGAAAACTGAATGTTCGACGTCAAAACCGTAAGCATGGAGTGGGGCGGAAAGACCCTCACCCTGGAAACCGGCCGCATTGCCCGTCAGGCTGACGGCGCGGTCCTCGCCACCTATGGCGAAACTGTTGTGCTCTGCGCCGTCACGGCCGCCAAGAGCGTGAAGGAAGGGCAGGATTTCTTCCCGCTCACCGTTCACTACCAGGAAAAGTATTTCGCAGCCGGCCGGATCCCGGGCGGCTTCTTCAAGCGTGAGCGCGGCGCGACGGAAAAGGAAACGCTGGTTTCCCGCCTGATCGACCGTCCGGTCCGCCCGCTGTTCCCCGAAGGTTTCTACAACGAGATCAACGTGATCGCGCAGGTGCTGTCCTATGACGGCGAGTGCGAGCCCGACGTGCTGGCGATGATCGCCGCCTCGGCTGCGCTGACCATCTCGGGCGTGCCCTTCATGGGTCCGATCGGCGCGGTTCGCGTGGGTTACAAGGACGGTGAATACCTCCTCAACCCGAAGCAGGAACTGGCGATCAAGGAAGGCGAGCTTGACCTCGTCGTCGCCGCCACCGGCAATGCCGTGATGATGGTTGAATCCGAAGCCAAGGAGCTTTCGGAGGAAGTCATGCTCGGCGCGGTGATGTTCGCGCACGAGGAGTGCAAGAAGGTCGCCAACCTGATCATCGACCTGGCCGAAAAGGCCGCCAAGGATCCGTGGGAAATCGCGATCTCCGACAATTCGGCGATCAAGGCGAAGCTCAAGGACCTGATCGGCAAGGACATCGCCGCTGCCTACAAGCTGACCGACAAGTCGGCCCGCTCGGCGGCGCTGAACGCAGCCCGTGAAAAGGCCAAGGAAGCCTTTGCGGGCGAAGACGCCCAGACCCAGATGGTTGCGATCAAGACCGTCAAGAAGGTTGAGGCCGACATCGTGCGTGGCGCGATCCTGAAGGACGGGACCCGCATCGATGGCCGCAAGGTCGATCAGGTCCGCCCGATCGAATCGATGGTCGGCTTCCTGCCGCGTACCCATGGTTCGGCGCTGTTCACCCGCGGTGAAACCCAGTCGATCTGCACCACCACCCTTGGCACCAAGGATGCGGAGCAGATGATCGACGGGCTGGAAGGCCTGACCTATTCGCGCTTCATGCTGCACTACAACTTCCCGCCCTATTCGGTCGGTGAAGTGGGCCGCTTCGGCGCCCCCAGCCGTCGTGACACCGGTCACGGCAAGCTGGCCTGGCGTGCCCTGCAGGCCGTCCTGCCCAGCCATGAAGAGTTCCCCTATACGATCCGCGTTGTCTCGGACATCACCGAGTCCAACGGTTCGTCGTCGATGGCCACCGTCTGCGGTGGCGCGCTGTCGATGATGGACGCCGGCGTGCCGCTGAAGCGCCCGGTTTCGGGCATCGCGATGGGCCTGATCCTGGAAGGTGACGAATTCACCGTGCTGTCCGACATCCTGGGTGATGAAGATCACCTGGGTGACATGGACTTCAAGGTGGCTGGCACCAGCGAAGGCATCACCACGATGCAGATGGACATCAAGGTGGCCGGCATCACGAAGGAAATCTTCGAAGCCGCACTGCAACAGGCCAAGGGCGGCCGCGCCCACATCCTGGGTGAGATGACCAAGGCTCTGGGCAGCTCGCGCACCGAACTGTCGGCCCATGCCCCGCGCATCGAAACGCTCTCGATCGACAAGTCGAAGATCCGTGACGTGATCGGTACCGGCGGCAAGGTGATCCGCGAGATCGTTGCCACCACCGGCGCCAAGGTCGACATCGACGATGAAGGCGTGATCAAGATCTCGTCTTCGGACCTGTCGCAGATCGAAGCTGCCAAGCAGTGGATCCTCGGCATCGTCGAGGAACCCGAAGTGGGCAAGATCTACGACGGCAAGGTCGTGACCATCGTCGATTTCGGCGCATTCGTGAACTTCATGGGCGGCAAGGACGGTCTCGTCCACGTTTCCGAAATGAAGAACGAGCGGGTTGAAAAGCCGACCGACGTCGTTTCCGAAGGCCAGGCCGTGAAGGTCAAGGTTCTCGAAATCGATCCGCGCGGCAAGGTTCGCCTGTCGATGCGCGTTGTCGATCAGGAAACCGGTGAAGAACTGGAAGACACCCGTCCGCCGCGCGAACCGCGCGAACCGCGCGGTGATCGTGGCGGTGACCGCCGCCCGCGCCGTGATGGTGATCGTGGTGGCCGGGGCGGGGATCGCGGTGGCCGTGGCGGCGATCGCGGCCCGCGCCGCGATCGCGACGAGGGCGGGAATGCCGATCATATGCCGGCCTTCCTGAAGGGCGACGACTAAGTCACCTTCATCCGCTGAAAAAGGGGGGGGCTGCGCTTTGAGCGCGGCCCCCTTTTTCTTGCTCAGGCAGCGATGGGTGGGCGGCGGGTTTCGTCTGGACCGGCCAGATGGATGCGATTGCGCCCATCCTGCTTGGCCCGGTAAAGCGCGGCATCGGCCGCCTTCAGCGCCAGGCGACGATCGCCAAAGGCAAAGGCATCGGCAAGCCCGGCTGAGAAGGTTACCTGCCCAATCGGCAGGTCGGTGGCCCGGTTGACCAGACGGCGGTCGGCCAACTGGGCCCGCAGCCGGTCCAACTTTTCAAAGGCCTCCGCCACGGCGGTGGCCCGGAACAGCACCACGAATTCCTCCCCCCCGTGGCGGGCAACGTGGCAGCGTTCATCCGAAATGCGCGCCAGATTTTCGGCCACCAGCTTCAATACCCGGTCACCGGCATCGTGCCCGTGGGTGTCGTTGACCCGCTTGAAGTGATCGATATCGCAGAAAGCCACGCACAGCTCTTCGCCGGCGGCTCTTGCGGCGCGATATTCGGCC
>JBEGJL010000176.1:0-6916 GCA_041184605.1 Pseudomonadota bacterium | reverse complement strand
GCGCCATTGGGGTAAAGCGTGGACAGCACTGGATCGAACCGCGACCGATCATTGTATATGACCTGTAGCGAAGGATCGAACCGCTTGGTTTCGTTCGTGTAACGAATGCCCGGCGTGATCGAGAACCGGTCGGTCACCTTGATGGTGGCTTGCAGGTATGAAGCATAGCTATCGTTGTCGATCTTGCCACCGGAGAAGAACTGGGCGAACCCGAATTCCAGCGGTTCCTTGTCCTGGCCCTTTTCCTTCAGGTAATAGCCGCCGAGCACGAACTTCACCCGATCGTCCAGGATGCTGCCGGTTAGCTGCAATTCCTGCGAAGCCTGCCACAGATCGATATTGTTGGTAAGCTGCAGGACGTTGTGCGGTGTTCCGTCGAAATCATATTCAAACCGCGATTTCTGATCACGATAGGAACTGATCGACTTCAGGCTGATATCGCCGAAGTCGTAGTCGAGTGTCAGGTTTACCCCCCAAAGATCGAAATCCGAGCGATTGTTGCCGCCGGCCCAGGTCGTATCAGGATCGCCGGTAATCCAGCGCGTACTGGCGCAGGCTGGATTGCTGGTGGGAGCAAGGGTACCGGGAATGGGACCGGTCGGCCCGAACCCGCCCCAAGCCGCACCGCAAGCGCCGGTGGCGGCACCAGCGGCCGTGAACTTGTTGTAGAAATACATCGAGCTCGGAGCCGCGATCACGCGATTTACGCCACCCGGGGGCGCGCTGTTCGGGATTGCGACAAAGCGCAGCGGGACCGTCTGATCATTCAGTTGGATCAGCGAGATCGCGGTCTGCTCTTCACGACGGATGTTGATATCGCCGCTGAGGTTGACCGTCAGCTTGTCGGTCGGTTCCCACTTGAAGGCAAGCCGGGCTCCGAAGCTGTCCTTGTTGCCCTGGCGGCCACCGTCGAACAGCCGCTTCTGAAAACCATCGCGGGTTTCGTAGGATGCAACAGCGCGCATCGCGAGATTGTCGCTCAGCGGCACGTTGATCATGCCCTTGAAATCTGCGCGGTTGAACCGGCCAGTGGTCGCTTCGAGCTTCAGGTCGAAGTCGCGTTGCGGCTGCACCGAATTGACCACGATCGCGCCGCCAATGGTGTTCTTGCCGAACAGCGTGCCCTGCGGGCCGCGCAGTATCTGAACATCGGCGATGTCCGACATGTCAAGCAATGCGCCGACCGAACGCGCGACGTAGACACCATCGACATAGACACCAACACCCGGATCGACCGTGATGTTGAAGTCGGTTTGGCCCACGCCGCGGATGAACGCGGTGAGCGAAGCGCTCGAACCGGAGATGTTCGCCACCGGCTGGATATTCACGTTGGGCGCGAACTTGGCCACCTGGGCAACATTGTTGATCTGCCGCGACTCCAGCATTTCGGCGTTCATCGCGGTGATCGCAACCGGGGTTTCCTGCAGGTTCTCGGACCGCTTGCGCGCGGTGACCGTGATCTCTTCAAGGCCGCCGGTATCTTGTTCCTCGGCTTGAGGCGTACTCGAAGTAGCATCCTGGGCCTGGGCTGCCAGCGGCGCAAGACAGGCCAGCCCGATGATCGCTGACGCGCTGGCGCGTAGCACCACCTTCCTGAAATTAATCGCTCGAATTGTCATTGATATCCTCCCTCGTGTTAATCTACTTAAATTCGACTTTTTCATCTACCGCCGCTCAATTGCAGTGTATTTCTCGGCTCAAGCCGCGCTTCCTCGCTGATTACGAGAAAGATCGAGATAGATCGGCTTTAAATGTAGATATTGAGATTCTTGCTCAGCATCACGTTATGCTTCAGGATCGCTCTACGTTTGACCAGCTGAAAACCGCTGTCGGTCTGGCGCCAGATATCAATACGGTTGCCGATCAGCGAATCTTCATCGCGTTCGTTACGATTGCGATAGGCGTAGAAGTTCGAATAGACCCGGAACTCGTCCGCCTTTTCGGTGTGCTCGACTTCGACATTGGTGATGATGTGGGTGTAGCGCGTGGCCGGGTCTTCCGACCAGGCGGTGCCGGTATCCAAGCGCGAAAGTCGCTTGAGGATTTCCGGTTTGCTGTCGTTGTAATAAGCCATCCGGGTAAGGTCGGTGACCTGGTCGGTCTTGTCGCGGCGATAGCGGGTTTCGATCCCCGGCATATGATAATGCAGGTCTTCGGCCAGCATATCGGTCCACGCCTTGTAGTTTTCGTCGTCGAGCATGCGCGCTTCGCGATACAGAGTCTGCGTCAGCGCATGGGTCAGTTCGAGCGAGGCCATGGCGGGCCGCTCAAGCGTTGCGGTGTCGGTCATGGTCATGGTCATGGTCCCTTTCAGAGCGCGAACAGGCCGGGCAGGTCGCGGGTTTCGGCTACGTTGCCAAGCCGCGGTTCTGGGCGAGCCGGCATCTTGCCGAAATCGTCGTGGGTCATCATGTCGAGCCAGCGCTGGTAGAAGCCGCGCTGGTTGGCATCATTGTACTGGCCGCGATAGACGATGCCCGGCAGGGTATCGTGTTCGATCTGGCGGCCGATGCCGCAGCGATAGTGCAGGCGTTCGTGCCGCGTAACCACGCCGCGGTTGACGGTGGTGCAGTTTTCCCAGTTTTCGCCGTCGTCCATTTCGAAAGTGCCGCCAGGGCCGAAGGTCTGCATCACGCCCTTGGTCACTTCGTCCTTGATGTCATCGGGCATGGCCTTGTTGACGATCACCCAGGTCTTGAGTTCGAACTGCATCGGCCCCTTGGGCTGCCACTGGCGGAAGGTGGAAATGCCCGGCAGGAAGGAAACGTTGGGAAAGATCGAGGCGGAAGCAACCGAGCCGAAGATCTTGGAACGCATTTCGCCCAGGCGTTCTGCCATCTTCGGGCGGATCTTGTTGTAATAGTCCATTACCTTGGGGCGACCGAGCAGGAAGAGATCGCCCACGCCTTCGGTTCCGAACTCCCAGCCATGGCCATTGACGCTGGCGTGATAGGAGTTTTCCATGTCGATCGGCGGGAACGGCTGGCCATTGTTCATCGACCGTGTGCCCGAGTCATGCGTCCAGCCGGCGTGGTAGGCATCGCCGATGAAGTTCTCGACGCCAAACTTCCAGTTCGCGCTGATGACTGACTTGATGCAGCCCCCGATGAATTCGGTGCCGCCTTCCTCGTTGTCGAGGAGCATATCGAGATACCATCGGAAATCGCCCAGCCAGGCCTCCAGGCTCGGCGCATCGCCGTTGAAGGTGGCAAAGACCAAGCCCTTGTAATTGCCAACCTTTGCAACGTTCTTGAGGCCATGGTTCTTGAAGTCGATATCGCCCGCGTCGTAGCAATATTCCTCGTGCATGCCCTTTAGGTCGCCGGCCGTGTCGAACGCCCAGCCGTGATAGTTGCAGACGAAGCGGCGCGTATTGCCGGCATCGGCGAAGCAGACCTTGTTGCCGCGGTGCGGGCAGGAATTGAGCATGACCCGGATCGAACCGTCGGGTTGGCGCGCGACGATCACCGCGTCTTCACCCATGTGGGTGGTCAGGAAGTCACCGCTGTTTGGGATCTGGCTTTCGTGGGCAACGAACAGCCATGATCGCGCGAAGATGCGATACAGCTCTTCCTCATAGATTTCGGCATCGGAGAATATCCGGCGGTCGAGCCAGCCTTCCTTGAGGTCCATGTAACGCGAATAGTCCGGCTCACGGCCAATCCGTTCGAAGCGCATGATAATAGTCTCCCGTAGGTTTGATCAGAAAAAGGCGTTGAGGTTGCTGTCGGGCAACACCGCGTGATCGAGTACGATGTCGCGCGCGGCGAGCAGCCAGGCGCTACTCTCGCTGCGCCACAGGTCGGTGCGCCCGACAGTCAGCAGGCGGGTGGTGCCGTCGATCCGGTTGCGGTGCATCACGAGCACCGAATGGACCTGCACCTCGTTTTCCGCCGGGGTGGCCATCACCTCGACGTTGGAGACAACGCGGCGGACGAAATTTGGCGGATCCTCGGCCCAGACGTAACCCGATTTCAAGCGATCGATCCGCAGCTTGAGTCTGCCGAGATCCTCATTGAAGATTACGCCCGGACCCAGCGGCAAGGGCTTGGAACGGTCGGCGCGAAACCGGCGACTTTTCAGTTCCAGGCGATAGCCGATATCTTCCCCGAGCATGGCCAGCCAGCCGTCAAAGTCTTCATTGTCGAGCAGCCGCGCTTCACGGTGAAGCGCCTGGGTGACGGCGACGATCACCTCGAGCGGAGGCGGGGCAAGCGGCCGGTCAAGCATGTTCGGCTTCCTGATCGGCCAGCGAGTTGATGTTGTAGATGGGAACCTCGTCCCAGTTCTGCGCCATCATGTGTTCTTGCCAGCGGCGGTAGAAATAGCGCTGGTTGTGTTCGCTCACCAGGCCGGCGGCGATATCGCCGGGAAAGCCTTCGCGCTTGCCGGAGCGGCCCAGCGCCATGTTGGTATAGACATCCATCTGCGCCGTGCGCCAGCCGCGCGACTGTTCTGTGCACGCGGCCAGGTTGTCGCCATCGTCGTTGTCGAACAGGCCCGCCAAGCCAAAGGTCAGGCACTGGTTTTCGAGGATCTGCGCCTTCACTGCCTCGGGCATGTCGTTTTCGACCATGGCCCAGGTCCACTGTTCGATCTGGCCCGCACCCTTGGGGTGATAGACCCGGAACCAGTTCAGCCCGGGTAGCAGTTGCAGGTTGGGGAAAATGGTGATGTTTACCTGCGCCCCCCAGACCTGCTTGCCGCGCACCTCGCCGAGGCGTTCGATCACCGTCTGGCGGTTGACTTCGAGATATTCGAGGATCGGCTTGGGATCAGGATAGAAGGCATAGCCGGAAACGCCGTCGAGCGCGCTCAGTACCATGTGCCCGTTCATGCCGGCGACTGACAGCCCGCCATCGAGATCGACCCCGGAATTGCCGACGCTGAGCCCGGTGAGGTCCATTGACTGCACGGCCGACATCGCGCCGGCATGGGCCCAGCCAAGGTGATAGCCATCGCCGCAGACATTCTCGACCGGCAGCTTCCAGTTGGTGCCCAGTACCATCTTCTGGGTTTCGCCGAGCAGCGCTGATCCGCCCGGCATGGCATCCAGCCAGACATCGAGGAAAAACTTGGCGTCGCCCAGATAGTCTTCGAGGCTGGGCGAGTTCGCGTCCCAGCAGCCGAACACCAATCCCTTGTACTCGGCCACTTTCGTCACCGGGATCAGGCCAAACTTGCTGCGGTCGAGCTCGCCGAAATAGGCTTCGTTTTCCAACGGCACCCCGGCGAGCGCACCGTCGGGAGCGAACGACCATCCGTGATAATTGCACGTAAAGGCGCGGGCGTTGCCTCGGTCGGCGCGGCAGATGCGGTTGCCACGATGGGTGCAGCTGTTGAGGAAGGCCTTGATCGACCCGTCCTTCTGGCGGATCACGATAACGTCGTCCTCGCCCATAAAGGTGCGGAAATAGTCGCCGGGACTGGGGATCTGGCTGGTGTGAACCAGAAACAGCCAGCAACGCCCGAAGATTCGCTCCAACTCCTGCCGGTAGATGGCCTCGTCCGAATAGATGGCGCGCGATTGGCGCCCGGTGCGCGAATCTACCAGATCGGCGATATTGGCGTTCATCTCATTCTCTCCCGGTGGCGCATTCGAGAACACCCTGCATTCTTCGGTCCATCGGCATCTTTGCACGAACCGTGCCAGTTTCTGTTTCGTTAGGATTTGCCCGGATTCGGGCAGGTTGATGCGACATCAGCCCGCCGGCAGATCGACGTAAATGTAAATGACGAGGCTTGGCACTGGTCGAAAAGTTACGAATCTGATAATAGGGCCGGATGAAAACGCTTCCCGGCTATGCCGATCTTGCCAGCAAGCTTCAGTTCTCGCCGGAAATGGGCCGGATCTGGCACGATGGCGAACGCTGCGTCCTGCTCAGCCATTCCGCTCTGGCCAGCTGGCGTAGCCGCCTCGTGGCCGAACTGGGGCGCGAGGCGGCCAGCGAGTTCTTCTGGGGTATCGGTTTTGCCGAAGGCGCGCGCTGCGCGATCGGAGCCAAGCAATTGCGACCTGATAGTGATTACCTCGAGGCATTCGCGGTCGGGCCACAGGCACATGCCCTGACCGGCTTCGGCTGGACCGAGATCGAATCCTTGAACAGTGATCCCATGCGGGGGCAATTCGAAGGCCGCTTCAGGGTTTATGATTCGATCGAGGCGGCAATCCATCTCAGCGCGATCGGACGCAGCACTGATCCGGTGTGCTGGATGCAGACCGGCTTTGCCAGCGGCTTTGCCACGACCTTCGCGGGCCAACCGATCATCATGCGCGAGCTGGAATGCGCCGGACGGGGCGACGCGGCCTGCGTGCTCCAGGCCAAACCGAAGTCCGAATGGGATGAACAGGACGACATGGAAAGAGCTGCGACGCCGCTGGACCTGTCCGCAGCTGGCCGCTTCGGAGGCGAAGTGGTGATCGGGGTTTCGTCCGGTTTTCTCACCGCCAAGACCATGATCGAGCGCACGGCGCCGAGCGATGCGATGTTGCTGTTGATGGGCGAAACCGGGGTCGGCAAGGAAGTGCTGGCAAAACTTGCTCATCGCCTGAGCCGCCGCCATGAACAGCCTTTCGTCGCTCTCAATTGCGCGGCGATCCCCGAAGGGCTGATCGAAGCCGAACTTTTCGGGGTGGCCAAGGGGGCCTATACCGGCGCGGTTGCAGCCCGGCCCGGTCGTTTCGAACTGGCCAACGGCGGAACGCTTTTCCTCGACGAGATCGCGACATTGTCGCCGCTGGCGCAATCCAAAATCCTGCGCGCGATCCAGGAAGGCGAGTTCGAGCGGCTAGGTGATACCAAGACTAACAAGGTCGATGTCCGTTTGATCGCGGCATCGAACGTAGAGCTCACCGAAGCGGTGCGCGAAGGCAAGTTTCGCGCCGACCTGTACTACCGGATATCGACACTGCCGG
>JBEGJL010000175.1:0-4021 GCA_041184605.1 Pseudomonadota bacterium | reverse complement strand
CATAGCGCGGATCATTGCCAACGCCGAGACGATCCGGACCCGGCTGGCCGGACCACTGGCTGAGGAATATGCAGCCTACGCCGCCGATATTGCCGCGGCCGGGCAGCACCTGTTGTCCCTGGTCGAGGATCTGACCGACCTTGAGGTTGTCGAATCCGAGGACTTCAACACCGCACCCGACCGGATCGACCTGGCCGACGTGGCGCGCCGGGCGGCTGGGATTCTGGCAGTGCGCGCGCAGGAAAGCGGCATTGTTATCGATGCTCCGCGGCCAGGCGAGCATTTGCCCGCGATCGCTGAATTCCGCCGCGTCTTGCAGATCCTGCTCAACCTGGTTGGCAACGCGATCCGCTATGCGCCAGACAATTCACAAGTTTGGATCAGGCTGGAAGATGCCGGTTCCCGGGCGCGATTGATCGTTGCCGATCAGGGGCCAGGACTGTCACCCGAACAACAGATCAAGGTCTTCGAGAAATTCGAACGGCTGGGCCGCAGCAACGAAGATGGCGGGTCCGGGCTTGGCCTCTATATTTCGCGGCGCTTGGCCCGTGCCATGGGCGGGGACCTGACGATCGACAGCGCCCCTGGGCAGGGCGCGCGGTTTACGCTGGATTTGCCGGCCGACCTGCTGGCGTTACGCCCGACGACGGCGCAGCAGCCAGAGGCCGATTGCGCCGAGTAGCGCCAGAACTGCGCCGTTAACCGCCCACTGGCGGTCAGCCAGCATAAAGCTGGAACTGGGCCACATGATGATGCCCAGGCCCTGTCCGACCCACAGCAGGCCCATGGCAATCGCCAGGACGGCAATCACGCTCAACAGAAAACGGATAACAGCCATACAGAAACTCCCCCGAATGGCGCCCTTCGGCTGCCAGATCGGAGGAGTGTCTGCTTAAATAGCCACTTTGTCGAGCAGGACCTTTGCGGACCCCGCCAGGCAATCAGCGCTTGCCCACCGGCACGTAATCGCGCTGCGTCGGGCCGGTGTAAAGCTGACGCGGGCGCCCGATCTTCTGGCCTGGATCGCTGATCATCTCGTTCCACTGCGCGACCCAGCCCACTGTGCGGGCAAGGGCGAAGAGCGCGGTGAACATGGTGGTCGGGAAACCGATCGCCGAAAGGATGATGCCCGAATAGAAGTCCACGTTCGGGAACAGCTTCTTTTCAACGAAGTAGGGGTCGCTCAGCGCGATTTCCTCAAGGCGAAGCGCGGTTTCGAACAGCGGATCGTTGACCTTCAGGGCGTCGAACACTTCGCGCACAGTCTTCTGCATCACGGTCGCGCGCGGGTCATAGTTCTTGTAGACGCGGTGACCGAAGCCCATCAGGCGGAATGGATCGTTCTTGTCCTTGGCGCGCTCAATGTAGTGCGGAATCTTGTCGGGCGTGCCGATTTCCTTGAGCATATTAAGCGCAGCTTCGTTCGCGCCGCCATGCGCCGGACCCCACAAGCAGGCAATGCCCGCAGCGATGCAGGCGAACGGATTGGCGCCCGACGAACCGGCCAGACGGACCGTACTGGTCGAAGCGTTCTGTTCGTGGTCGGCATGGAGGATGAAGATCCGGTCCATTGCGCGTTCGACCGCCGGGATCACTTCATATTCCTCGGCCGGGACGCCGAAGGTCATTTTCAGGAAGTTGCCGGTGTAGGATAGGTTGTTGTCCGGATAGATGAACGGCTGGCCAACCGAATACTTGTAGGCCATGGCCGCAATCGTCGGCATCTTCGCGATCAGACGATGGCTGGCGATCTTGCGCTGCATCGGATCGGAAATGTCGGTGCTGTCGTGATAGAAGGCCGACAGCGCGCCAACCACGCCGCACATGATCGCCATCGGGTGCGCATCGCGGCGGAAACCGCGATAGAAGGTGGCCAGCTGCTCGTGCAGCATGGTGTGGCGGGTGATGGTGCGGGTGAAGTCGCTCAGTTCGGCCTGGCTCGGCAGTTCGCCGTTGAGCAGCAGGTAGCTGACTTCCATGAAGCTGGAATGTTCAGCCAGCTGGCCGATCGGATAGCCACGGTGCAGCAGCACGCCTTCATCGCCATCGATGTAGGTCAGCGCGCTTTCGCAGCTTGCCGTGCTGGTGAAGCCCGGGTCAAACGTGAACATGCCCGTCTGACCATAGAGCTTGCGGATGTCGATCACGTCCGGACCGACGCTACCTGACAGCACCGGATATTCGAGATCCTGGCCGTTAGCGTTCAGCTTTACCTGGTTGCCCACCTGTCTTGCTCCTTCAAACCTGAGCCGCACCGGCCGGGACTGACTGGGCGGCAATCCGCGCCAGGCTTTCATCGCGACCAAGCAGAACCAATACGTCGAAAATACCCGGAGAGGTTGTCTGGCCCGTTAGCGCGGCCCTAAGGGGTTGCGCAAGCTTTCCGAGACCGAGGCCAAGTTCCTCTGCCATTGCCTTCAGATTGGTCTCGAGACTTTCGAGAGTCCAGTCGTTTTCCGCTTCGATACGGGTCTTTACCTGACCAAGCAGGGCCCGCGCATCATCGGTGAGCAGCGCCGCAGCCTTTTCCTCCATCGCCAGCGGGCGTTGGGCGAACAGGAAGGCGGCATTGGCGGCCAGTTCGTTAAGGTCCTTCGCGCGGACCTTCAGCACCGGCATGGCCTTGGCCAGCAGGGCTTCGTCGACCGGCCCGGCCATGCGCGGGGCGACCAGCGCTGCAAGGCGCCCGTCATCGGCCTCGCGCAGGTAATGGCCGTTAAGGTTAAGCAGCTTGGCCAGATCAAATCGCGACGGGCTTTTGCCGACATGGGCAATATCGAACCATTCTACCGCCTGTTCGCGGCTGATGATTTCCTCGTCGCCATGGCCCCAGCCGAGCCGCAGCAGGTAATTGAACATCGCTTCGGGCAATACGCCCAGCTCATCGCGATAGGCATCGACACCCAGCGCGCCGTGGCGCTTGGACAGCTTGGCACCATCGTGCCCGTGGATCAGCGGAACGTGGGCATAGGTCGGCTCGGGCCAACCCATCGCCCGGATGATCGACAGCTGGCGGAAGGCGTTGTTGAGGTGGTCATCGCCGCGGATCACATGGGTCACGCCCATGTCGTGATCGTCTACCACCACGGCCAGCATATAGGTTGGCGTGCCGTCCGAGCGGAGCAGGACGAAATCGTCGAGTTCGGCATTGTTGACCGCAACGCGGCCCTGGACCTGATCCTCGATTATCGTCTCGCCCTCACGCGGGGCCTTGATGCGGACCACGAAGGGCTGGTCGGCCGGGGCGCTGGCCGGATCGGCATCGCGCCATTCGCTGTCGATCCGGAAGGTCCGGCGCTCGGCCTGGGCCGCCTCACGCCGGGCCTGCAGCTCTTCCTGCGTCAGATAGCAGCGATAGGCATGACCGGCGGCGAGAAGCTGGTGTGCGACTTCGGCGTGGCGGTCGGACCGGGCAAACTGGAATGTCGCAGGCTGATCGCCGGCCAGCCCCAGCCATTCAAGCCCGTCAAAGATGGCTTCAATCGCCGGTTCGGTCGAACGTGCGCGGTCGGTATCCTCGATCCGCAGCAGATAGGTGCCGCCATGATGGTGGGCATAAAGCCAGTTGAACAGCGCCGTGCGCGCGCCGCCGATATGCAGGTAGCCGGTCGGCGAGGGGGCAAAGCGGGTAACAACCGGGCGACCGGCCGTATTTTCCGTTGTTGCTCCGACACTTGCCATTACGCGATCCATCCTGTCTTGTCGCGGCATGGCCCAGGAAGCCTTGCCCGATGTGCCATTTGATAGCGCCTCTGTCGGCGGCGCTGCAATGCAGCATGGCCCTTGGCGCAAGCGCATGGACTTGGCAAGCGGACTTAGTGCCATTGAGAAGTTCCTCGCGCAGGCCGGATTTGCCCGGGCGCCGTGGCTGGTGGTGGCCTTTGCGGCGGGGATTGCAGCGTGGTTCACGCTGCCTTCGCCCGGCTGGTGGTTTGGCATGCTGGCGGCCTGTTCAATCATCGCCTTGCTGGCGCTGCTGCTGCTGCGCGAGGATGGGCGGTTCCCCTTCCTGCGCCAGGCC
>JBEGJL010000174.1:0-5938 GCA_041184605.1 Pseudomonadota bacterium | reverse complement strand
CAGGGCCGGTCCCGGCCAGCCAAGCCAGCCCATCCCTAAGGCCAGGGCCAGCGTCACCACGCCAGCCCCATTGACAACGCGCGATCCGCTGCCCGCGTGAAGCAGCGCCGAACCAAACCTGCGGACCAAGAGACGCACCAGGCCCCGCGTAGGATTGAACGGTCGTACGTGACGGATCCGTCTGCGGATCCACAACGGTTCGAGCGCGTGGGCCTGTTCCTCGCTATCAAGCAGGGTCCAGAACCCGTCACCTTGCCCGACGGGCGGCAGCGGACGCATGGCCACCCCGGCCTGCAGCGCAATGCGCAACAACGCCGAAAAGGCATCACAATCGTGGGGCAAATCCGCCAGACGTTCAACCAACCGTCCCGGAATGCGCAATGCGCCCCCGCTGGCCAGAGTTGGATCGATCCGTTCGAATCCCGCCTCTACCCCGCTTTCCGCAGGCTGGACCAGGACGGTGGCACCGGGCTCAAGCAAGGCGACTGCATCGCTGACCGAAGCGAACAAGCCATCGGCCAGCGCGATCACCTCATCAACCGCAGACACCTGCCCCAACAACCCATGCGGACCGGGAATCAACTGAAAGCGGGCGCCAGCGCGTTCAGCCTCATGCTGGAGCGCGGCAATCTCTGGCGTCATCCGGCCGGCCAGGCAGAATATCCGCTCGCACCCCATCGACAGCACTAGCACAAGCTGTTCCAGCGCCACGGAAACACCGCCCACACGTAAGGCACCGCGCGGGGCGGTACCCGTTTCGAGCATGGAGATGAGCGCGACGCGCAGTGCGGCCTCCGCAGTGATCAAGTTGAAGGAAGAGCCCCAAGACTAGTGGCTCAAACGCCGCGACACAAGTCGCGCGCGCCCCGATCAGGCAGCGTAGTCGTTGAGAAAGGCCTTGATCCGGCGCACCGCCAAAGGATCTCCGGGCGCAGAATCGAGGGCCTGTTCGGCCAACACGATTAGCGGATCAGCATGAAAGCTGGCAGCCAAACCCTTGATCCGCATTGCGGTAATCCGCCAGTTGCCATCGCAGCGGGCCCGGCCAAGCAGATCCACTTGCCGCGCCAGGCTATCGACAAAAGCCTGCCGAAGTTCTGCAAACAACGCCGCATCCTCGCCGGCGGCGGCGGACAGCGTGGCATCAAGGGAACCGACTTCGTAGGCCATGCGACTGGCTGTGGCAGCAAAGGGTTAAAGTGGGGTTTATGATCAGCAATCACGTGGTATCACGTTAACCATGACCAGGGGATCACGTATCGTAGCGATCGACTCAGGCACGCCAGAGAGCGATCCTGTCCATGAAGAAGTGGCCGCGGAAGCCGCGCTGGATGACGCTTGGGTCGAAAGCCCTGCCGAGGAGGAGTTCCTCGTGCATCCCCCAAGGCGATCTTGGTGGACCATCGCCGCCGCGTTTCTCGCAATTGCCGCTGTCGGTGGCTGGACCGCGTTGTTTTTCATGGCTCACCAGGCCGAACTGCTGCGCGGCGGCACGCCGGCGCAGTGGACTGACTGGCTCACCAGCTGGTCCATACCGATCCTGCTGATAGCGGTCTGCTGGCTTCTGGCGATGCGCAACAGCACGCGTGAGGCAGGCCGGTTTGGCGATGTCGCGCAATCGCTTTCCCGCGAATCCGCGGCGCTTGAAATGCGGCTCAGCGCAGTGAACGGTGAACTCAGCCTTGCCCGTGAATTCATTTCCGCCCAGTCGCGCGATCTCGAAACACTCGGACGCGTGGCGGCAGAACGCTTGTCACAGCATGCCGAACAACTCGCTGCACTGGTGGCAGACAATGGCACGCGGGTTGAAACGCTTGGCACGGTCAGCGCTGCCGCGCTCGAAAACATGGAAAAGCTGCGGGGGCAGCTACCGGTCATCGCCAGTTCGGCCAAAGACGTGTCCAACATGATCGCGGCGGCGGGCCATACTTCGCATGCCCAGATTGAGGACCTGGTCAACGGCTTGAACCGGCTCAACCAGTTCGGTCAGGCGAGCGAACGCCAGGTCGCAACCCTAAGCGCCCGCATCGACACGGCAATTGCTGAATTCACCCGCCAAGCCGACCAGTTCGATACCATTGCAACCGCCCGATTTGCCGAACTGGCAGAGCGTGGCGAAGCCTTCCGCGGGGAGCTTGATGCCCACGAGGTGGCAGCACTCGCTGGTATCCGCACCCGCGCTAATGCGCTGGCTGCGGAACTTGCCGAGACCCGCAGCATGCTTGAGCGTAGCGAAGAGGAAAGCCTGGTTTCGCTGCGTGCGCGCCTCAACGCCATCCGTGATGAAGGCGGCGCAATCGGGCGCTCGCTGCGCGAAGCCGAGAGCGCCGCGCTTGAGGCCTGGCAGGGGGCAACCGGAAGGCTGGCGGACGACTTGCGCAACGCCATCGGCCAAATCAGCGAGATTGACGAGCGCGCACTGGAATCCGCGCGGAACCGGCTGACTGAACTGGCGCGCGAAGCTGAAGAGGTTGACCAGCGCCTGATTGAGCGTGATCGCGTTTTTGCTGAAGAGCTGGAACGCCGCCGCAATGACCTGGCCGCCCGGCACGAAGAGTTCGGCGATACGCTCAAAGCGCAGATGGAGTCGCTTGACTTGGTGCTGGCCGCACGCCGCGCTGAACAGGAAGAGCGCGCGCAGCAGATGGTGGCTTACACCAACGAAATCGCCAAGCAGCTTGAAACATTTGGTGAGAACATCCGTGAAGCCGCAGCACAAGGCGGCACCGTCCAGAATGAGCTCGCGACAAGCCTTGCCAACCTGGCAGAGCGCCTCACCGCCAGCCGCGAAGCTCTAGCCGGCACGGACAAGTCTGTGCTTGAGCTTACCGACAATTCCGTTCGCCTGCTCGAATTGATCCAGGCCAGCGCCAGCCATGCGGCGAGCGAATTGCCCGCTGCCATCAGCGCCAGTGAAGCGCAGCTTGCCCAGATTGAACAACGTACTTCCGCGCTGCGCGATGCCGCAGCAGAAGCCGAAGCGCGCGGAAGCGGCTTGCTGAGCCAGATCGAACGCAGCGATGCTCTGCTAAACGAAATCGCCGGCAAAACGGATAGTCAGGCGGCAACGCTGGGCGCAATCCAGCAGACCCTGACCGCGACGCGCGGTGAAAGCCTGGCCCTGGCCGAGCAGGCCCAGGCTGAACTCAAGGCGGCGATTGATGCCCTCGTCACGTCAGCCCGTGATGCCGTGGGTGAAATTGAAAGCGGCAGCGCCGCCGCGGTCAATGCCTTGGCAGAGCGCCTGGCTGAACAGAGTGGTGCCGCCATTGACGCTGCGGTCCGCACCCGCACGGCGGAAGTCGCTGACCAGTTGGAAGCGGCCGCCGCACGCGCTTCGGGCGTCAGCCGCGAGGCGACGATCCAGCTGCGCGACCAGCTTGCAAAGGTCAATGAACTGGCGGGCAACCTGGAACGCCGCGTCGCCCAGACCCGCGCCCGGGCCGAGGAACAGGTTGACAATGACTTTGCCCGGCGGGTGGCACTGATTACAGAGGCGCTCAATTCCAACGCCATCGACATTGCCAAGGCGATGGATGCCGACGTCTCGGATACCGCCTGGGCCGCTTACCTGAAGGGGGACCGGGGCGTGTTCACCCGCCGTGCGGTAAAGCTGCTTGAGCCGGCCGAAAGCAAGGCCATCTCCCACCTTTTCAAGCATGAGCCCGGCTTTCGCGAACACGTCAGCCACTACATCCACGATTTCGAAGCCATGCTGCGTCAGCTGCTCTCAACCCGGGACGGCCACGCACTGGGCGTTACCCTGCTAAGCAGCGACATGGGCAAGCTCTATGTCGCGCTGGCCCAGGCGATTGAACGGCTGCGGAACTGATCAGGAGGACAGGCGCGGCGCAGATCGCGTCGCGACCTAAATCTCGACCTGGCTACCCAGTTCGACCACGCGGTTGGTGGGCAGGCGGAAGAATTCCATCGCGCTGGCAGCGTTGCGCAACATCCAGGCGAACAGCTTTTCGCGCCACAGCGCCATGCCCGGCTTGGCCGATGGCAACAGCGTCTGGCGGGAAAGGAAAAAGCTGGTCTTCATCATCTCGAACGGGCCGCCGCAAATATCGGCGCGCTTAAGCGCGGCCGGCACGTCGGTCTCTTCGAGGAAGCCGTAACGCAGCGACATGCGGTAGAAGCCCTGCCCCAGATCCTTGACGCTGCACCGCTCCGCCTCGTCAACGAAGGGCACGTCCTGGATCGCTACGGTCAGGATCACCACACGTTCATGCAGCACCTTGTTGTGCTTGATGTTGTGGAGCAGCGCCGAAGGCACGCCCGATGCGGTAGAGGCCATGAAGATCGCCGTTCCCGGCACACGGGTAGCGCTGGAATGGGCGCTCTTGGCAAAAACCTCCATCGGGATCGCCCCATCGGCCATTGAAGCGCGCATCAATGCCCGGCCGCGCGACCACGAAGTCAACAGCGTAAAGATCGCGAGGCCAATCACCAGCGGCACCCAGCCGCCCGACGGCACCTTGAGCAGATTGGCGCCCAGATAGGCCATATCCACAATGATAAAGGCGATCACCAGCGGCGCCGCCTTCCACAGCGGCCAGCTCCACAGGGTTACCAGGACGGCTGCCAGCAGGATGGTGTCGATGAACATCGCCCCGGTAACCGCGATGCCATAAGCCGCCGCAAGGTTGCTGGAGGAGCGGAAGAACAGCACCAGGAAGATCACCGCAATCATCAGTGCCCAGTTGATTACCGGGATATAGATTTGCCCCGCCGCTGCGGCACTGGTGTGCTTGATCTGCATGCGCGGCATGAAGCCGAGTTGCACAGCCTGCTGGGTCAGGCTGAAAGCGCCAGAGATTACCGCCTGGCTGGCAATGATCGTGGCCAGCAGGGCCAGGAAGATCACGGGCAGGCGGACGGCATCGGGGATCATCAGAAAGAACGGATCCTTGATCAGCAACGCCGCTTGCTCCGGCGTTTGCGAGAGGATCATCGCGCCCTGCCCCATGTAATTCAGCATCAATGCGGGCAGCACGAACGCCATCCAGCTAATCCCGATCGGCTTGCGGCCAAAATGGCCCATGTCCGCGTAAAGCGCTTCGGCACCGGTTACTGCCAGCACGACCGAGCCCATCGCCACAAAGGCGCGGAAGCCGTCGGTCGCGAAGAAATTGAGCGCATTGACCGGATTGATCGTCGCCAGCACCACCTGCGGCATGGCGATCAAATGCATCACGCCGAGCGCCGCCAGAGTGGCGAAATAAAGCAGCATGATCGGCCCGAACATCTTGCCCACGCGGTCCGTCCCGCGGGATTGGATGGCGAACAGGCCGAACAGGATCGCCACGGCAATCGGCACGATCCAGGCTTCGAAACCGGGGTTCACATATTGCAGACCCTCGGTTGCCGAAAGCACCGACATGGCCGGGGTGATCATCGAATCGCCATAGAACAGCGCCGTTGCGAACACGCCCAGCAGCACGAAGGGCCCGGTCCACTTACGGTTTTCCGACTTGCGGTTGATCAGTGCCAGCAGCGCCAGGCTGCCGCCCTCACCCTTGTTGTCGGCCTTCATGATGGTGAGGACGTATTTGAACGTTACCACGATCATCATTGACCAGAACACAAGGCTCAGCACGCCGCTGATGTGGACCGGATCAACCTGGATACCCGGCACCCCGTGGTGCGAGGCAAAGGTTTCACGGAAGGCATAGAGCGGGCTGGTGCCGATATCGCCGAACACCACGCCAATCGCGCCCAAGGCGAGCTTGGCCAGACTGCCCTGCGCATGGCCATGACCATGGCCATGTTCGTGGGCAAATTGGGCCGAGGCGGCTCCGCTGTCAGTCTTCGCGGTATCAATCATCATTGCGTCCCATATCTGGCGAGACTCGACCCGCCCCCTGCCGCAAGGTTCGTGCGATTAGCAGTGTGTTGAAGCCCCCGCAACGCGGCTTATCGGGCTGTCCCTGTT
>JBEGJL010000173.1:0-5650 GCA_041184605.1 Pseudomonadota bacterium | reverse complement strand
TGATCATTATTATTCTCCCTATTATGTTTTGTAATTAGAATTTTGTTTCGATCGTGACCCCAATCTTGCGGGGTTGTTCGTAGAACCCATCGGTGCCCAAAGTGCCCGGGCGCACGGTTTGCAGCACTTTCGCGTTGGTCAGGTTTGTTACCCACAGACCGATCTTGAAGGCTTCGCTTTCGGGCTGCCAATTCACCGAAAGGTTGGACAGGGTGTAGGGCCGCTGCGAGAACCTGTTGGCGAAGTCGTAATAGACCCTGGAGCTCCACAGCAGGTTTCCGGCCAGGGTAACGCGGCCGTTACCGACATCATGCCCCCAATCAAACCCGACATTGCCTGACCATTCCGGTGCGCGGGTCATGACCTTGCCCGAGGCATCGAACGGCGCCGCAACGTTGCCGGCAAAGTCGCCATTGCCGTTGACGATCGGCGTAAAGCCCTGGGCGTTCGGGAAATCCTTGTAGCGGGCATGGGTATAGGCAACCGCCGCGCGGAGCCGGAGGTCGCGGACCGGGCTGATGATGGTCTCGAATTCGCCACCATAGATTTCGGCATTGGCGGCGTTCTGCAGGATATATCCGGGGCCGGCCGGGGCCTTCGACTGCAGCTGCAGGCCCTTATAATCATAATAATAGGCAGCAAGGTTGGTGCGCAGCCAATCCAGCGGATCGGACTTGATTCCGAATTCAGCCGCCTTGATGTTCTCCGGATTGACTGGGGTGCCGCCGGTACTCGCCATGTTGTACACACCGCTCTTGAACGCGGTGCTGTAGGTGGCATATACGTTGGTCTTTTCAGTCACTTCATAGCGGACGCCAACCTTGTAGTTGAACTTGTTGAACGTCTTCGAAACGTGATTGACCAGCAACACGCCATTGTTGCTTTGGCTGAACCACCGCGTTTCGGTAGTATAGCGCCCGCCGAGCGTGATGAATAGGTCCGGCTGAACCTCGTAGGTGCCTTCGGCGAAGCCCGCGAAAGAGCGCCCATCCAGCTTGGGTGTCAACGAAGGTCCGGTCAAAGGCAAAGCGGGGTTGGTGGTGGTCCAAGGCTGAAGCACCGGCGCGCCGCCGCCGAACTGGTAGAAATAGCCGCCGACCAGCCACTGGAAGGGGCCGGGCTTGGCCGAACTCAGCTTGATTTCCTGGCTGCCCGATTCCGATTCGAACACTGCCGGAAAGTTCGAAAGCTTGATGTTCGAGGCATCGCCATCGGTGGTCTGCTGCCAACGCAGGTTGAGGAACCCACTGGTGGTTTCAAGCAGCACACTGCCCAAATCGAGCCGGGTGTGGAGCGCAAAGCTCCACCGTGTGAGATTGAGCAGAGGCACGTCGGTCAACGATGCCTGCCAGGCGTCGGTCGGAATGATCACGCCCGGCCAGTTTCGGCCCGCGGTGTTGCCGTCCAACGGTTGTGGCGAATTGGTGGTGCTTTCCTGGTTGAAGTACTCGCCGGTCAGGACCACCTTAAAATTTGCGGACGGCTTGAACAGCAACTTGCTGCGCAGGTCGATGACGCGCTGGTTGCCAAGTGTGCCCCCGCGCACGAGATCGTCGATATAACCATCGTTCTTGCGGAACAGCGCAGCGAAGTCCGCTGCGACTTTGTCGCCCATCGGACCGGTGAAATAGAGCCGGGCATCATAGTCGCCAGCATCGCGGCGCATCCGCCCGACGCGCAGCGATGCCTTGCCTCGGAAATCGAAGCTGGGATCGGGGGTGATGACGTTGATCAGGCCGCCGGTGGCATTGCGGCCGAAGGTGGTACCCTGCGGCCCGCGCAGCACCTCGACCCGCTCCACCTCGACCAGATCGATCCAGTTTGCGGCGGATTCCGGCTGATAGACGCCGTCGACATAGGTTGCGATATTGGGTTCGTCACCGACTGAAATGCCGGTCGAACCGACGCCGCGGACCACCGGCTGGAACACCCCCATGTTGCGGCTGCCGATGAAGCCTGGAACCACCTGCGTGAGCGAACGCACAGTCGAAACGTCGGCCGAGGCCAAAGCGTCGCCGGTGATCGCGGTGACCGCGACCGGCACGTCCTGTAGCTTGGCTTCGCGCCGGGTGGCGGTGACGACGATGTCACCCAGACCGGTTTGATCTTCGGCCATTTCTTCTTGCGATGCAGGGGTGCCGACATTCTGCGCCAGTGCCAGGTGCGACGTCAGCGCGGTTCCTGCAGACAAGGCAATTGCCAAAATTTTTCCGCGTTTCATTTCATCACTCCCAATATATTATTAATTATTCTGTATTCTTTTATTTGTTCAAATAATCGGCGAGAAAATCCAACCGATCATTTCCCCAGAAAATCTGGTCATCGACAAACATCATAGGCGCACCGAACACGCCGCGCTGGATCGCCTGGGTTCGCGCTTTGCGATATTCGGTCTGGCCGACCGGAGATTCGACAAAAGCGATGAGCGCGCCGGCATCGAGGCCCGCCGCCGTGCCGCAGGCTGCCAGTTCGCCGCGGTCACGTGGATCGATACCAAGGCCCCAGATCCGGCGGTAGGCGTCGGTCACGAAGGGCTCTGCCTTGAAATGCTGGTTGGCGAACAGCACCGCGCAATTCCAGTCCGCGCAGTCGAAGCTCGCGGGGAAGGTGAGGGGGACGCCATAGCGTTCGGCCCAGCGCTCGAGGTCAGCCTTCATGACCTTGATCTTGGGCAACACTTCGCGATTCGAGGGTCCATAGTTGCCGGCGGCAATCTTGGCCTCGGGGATGTCGATCGGCCAGTAGGCGACTTCGCAACCCGCCTTTCGGGCGATATCCGGCAGTTTCAGCTGGGCAAGGTAGCTGAACGGGCTGATGAAATCGAAGTAGAAGTCGATCGTGCGGGTCATGCCGGCTCCAAGTCGAAGCCGACCATTTCGCGATAGTTGTCCCAGAACCCGATGATCGCGCCTTCGGTGACGAGGTGGTCGGCATCCTCGGCACGGCCACCGCCCATCGCGATGTAGGAGGTGGCGCGTTCTTCTCCGACGATGGCGTTCTGGACGATTTCCACCGCCTCGCCGTCTTCCATCGAGATCAGCCCGGCGGGTCCGATCAGGTTGGCCTGCTTGAGGCGGATGGCCTGCATCTCCTCGTCGTCATCCTGGTAGCCGAAATGGGTCCAGACGAGTTCAAAATCATCCGGCCCGTAGGTCACCGTCTGGCGCACCGCGAGAGTGTTCTGGATCTGCTGAAGGACCAGGTTGGGGTAGACCGCCAGGATGACCAGCGTGATATTGTCATCGAATTCCTGACGGCCCTTCAGCAGTGACATGTCCTGGAGCTTGAACTCGGTGTCGAAGGTGCGCGAATCGCCGTAGGCCTGCTTGTCGGCGGCATCGTCGTTGCTGGCGGCGATCGAATAGAGCAGCGAATGGCGCTTGCTCGAATCCATCAGCGCCTTGCCGGTCTGGGTCGAGCGGTAGAGACCGAATGTGTTGTGGAACAGGTGCAGCAGGCTCGCGTGATAGGGATCGCGGGTGTTTTCGGCATAGAGCTTCCAATTGCCGTGGATCCGCTGGCGCTGGTCGCCCAGCACGGTGATCGGCTTGCACATGATCCGCTCGATCTGCTCGACCACGATCGGTCCGAGGAAATCGCGGCAGGATTCGACAGTTTCGGAGAACGAGGCAAACACCAGGCCACCAACGGATTCGGTGCGCAGCTGGCGAAGATTGTGCTGGGACATGTCGAAATCGCCCGGCATCCCTCCTTGCCCCTTGAGGCCGCGGCGGAAGGGAACCCCGATCAGGTTCCCCTTCAGATCGTAGGCCCATTGGTGATAGACGCATTCCAGGCTTGCGCGGTTGCCGCGCATTTCGCGGCAGACCAGGGCTCCGCGATGGGCGCAGCGATTGACCACGACATGAACCCCACCATCGGTGTCGCGCGTCAGGATGACCGGCGTTTCGCCCACAAATGTCGACTTGAAGTCGCCTGCCTGCGGAACTTCGGCCTCAAGCCCAACGAACGACCAGCATTCGCCCTTGAAGATGTTTTCCTGCTCGCGTTCGTAGTATTGGCGATCGGTGAAAACACGGTACGGCACCCGGCATCCGGTAGCCGACGTATCTTGCTTCATATTGTCTGTTTGCGGGGCAGTGGCCATCGTTCGATGCTTTCAATTTTTCAGTTAGATCGGCCGGACCATCATTGTATCGATGAGGTGCGTGTCGAAAATCGCGGTCTTGGAAACGAAGCGCGGCGCGCCGCCTGAAAAGTCGATTTTATCGATGTATTTTCCGGAATTGTAGATCGAGGTCTGGCCATCATTACGCGTCATCAGGACGACGTAGTTCGTCTGCGCGGAAATGATTTGCTCGTTCGACGAGACCACGCGGGTCGGACCAAGAATGTGCCGATAGGCGTGGGCCGGGAAAATGTTGGCGCGGCGCAGTGAAACGATGCGGTCAACCAGCATCCCTCGGCTGTCGCAGAACACGGCGGCAAGGTTCAGCGAACGGTTGTGGTTCTCCGCCGAGATCACGCTGTACCGGCACTTTTCCTCGAACAGATCGGGCCATTCCTCAAGGCGGTCATCGTCGATCAGCTCGGCGTGCAGCGCATTGAGCTGCGCCGCGACGTGCTGGACTTGCATCTGTTCGAGGGAGGGAAGCGCCATCAGGCTGCTCCTTCCGGTTTCGTGATGCACACCCAGCCTTCGTCGATCTCGACCGGATAGGAGACGATCGCCACCTGGCAAGGAAAAGCCTTGGCTGCGCCGGTCTTGATGTCGAACGAGCCGCCATGGAACGGACACTCGATGATGTCGCCATCCTGATATCCGTCGGTCAGCATGGCATTGCCGTGGGTGCAAAGATTGTCGGTAACAAAAATCTCGCCATCGACATTGTAGACGGCAAGCGCCGGCATTCCCTCTGCGAATGCCGCAACCGGCTCGCCGTCTTTCACGCTGGCAGCTTCACAAAGGCGCAACTTGTTAGACATGGTTGACCTGTTTTCCTGTCAAGAATTGAGCAAAATGGGCGATTGTCAGAGCAGCGGAATGTCCATCCCGTAGCCAGCCGCCTCGTTGCCATGACCGAAGATGTCGCGGGTGTAGTATTCCTGCTGGCCGGTCGAGTGGCGGGCACCCCAGCCGAACTCCCACAACCAACCCGACGGATTGGCGCAATAGAAGGTCAGGGCCTGATCATTGGCGTGCTTGCCAAGCTGCAGCGCTACATCGATCTTCTTCCCGCGCACAATGTCGTGAGCCATGCCGAGATCGTCGAGATCGGTGTATTCGAACATCAGGTGGTTGATGCGCTTTTCCATCGGCCCGAGGCCGAAGGCGACCGAGTGCTGACGCTCGTTGCAATGCATGAAATAGGGCTGGGCGACCATGCCGTTGGGCAGTTGGAGGTGGTATTCGACCGACCCGCGCAGGCCGAGCAGTTCATAGAACCGGGCCGCCGCCTCGACATCGTCCTGGCGCAGGATGCAGTGCCCGATCCCTTGGGAGCCGGTCAGGAACTTGCCGAACATCGGGCGGCCAGGATGAAACGGCTTGTGCGTATCGACCTGGGGGCCGAAGAAGATCTCGGTCGGGTTGCCGCCCGGATCGGCCAGCTTGAGCAGCCCGAGAACCCGGCGTTCGCGCGCCTCGGCTTCGGTGCCCACGGTGAAGGGGATTCCCGCCGCGCTCAGC
>JBEGJL010000172.1:0-2895 GCA_041184605.1 Pseudomonadota bacterium | reverse complement strand
GCTTGTTCACATCGACGTGAACCCGCATGCCAAGGGCGTGTACTCCTGCGTCGGTGCGACCGGCAGCGTGGAGCGTCACGGTCTCACCGGTAACGGCGTGAACGGCTTCCTCGACCGCCTGCTGCACCGAAGGGCCATGGGCCTGCCGCTGCAAGCCCATGAACGGCGTGCCATCAAATTCGAGGGTGAGGGCGAAGCGGGTCAAGCGATCCTGGCCCCTGCGGTGATCGCCCAACCGCGCAACAGGTCGGCTGTTGGCATGGCAGGCCGCCCGGCGCGCTGCACCAGTGTTGACCGAATTGCGCCACTGCCGCAGGCAATCGTCAGTTGGTCGTCAACCACGGTGCCCGGTGCGGCGAGACCGTCCACGGGCTCGGCTGCGAGCACCTTGCACCGCTCGCCCTCGAACTCGAACCAGGCACCGGGGGCGGGAGCAAAGGCGCGGACCTGGCGATCGACCTGCGCAGCGTCCTGGCTGAAATCAAGCCGGGCCTCGACCTTGTCGATTTTCCTGGCGTAGGTCACGCCGTCGTCCGGTTGCGGCACTTCGGGATAGGCTGACAGGTCCGCCAGCACCCGCACGATCAGGTCGGCACCGATCTGCGCCAGCTCGGTCGTCAGTTGCCCCGCGTTCTTTCGGTCGATCGGTGTGCGGCCCTCCAGCAGCACGGGGCCGGTATCGAGCCCGGCTTCCATCCGCATGATCCCGACGCCGGTTTCGGTGTCTCCCGCCAGGATCGCTCGCTGGATCGGGGCGGCTCCCCGCCAGCGGGGCAGGATCGAGCCGTGAAGGTTCAGGCAGCCAAGATTGGGCGCATCCAGCACCGCTTGCGGCAGGATCAGGCCATAGGCCGCAACCACCGCAATATCGGCCTGCAAGGCGGCAAGCGCGGCCTGCTCGTCCGCACCCTTAAGCGAGACCGGGTGGCGCACTTCAATCCCCAGTTCCTCGGCCTTGCGGTGGACCGGGGTCGGGGTCAGTTCCTTGCCGCGCCGCCCGCCCGGCCGCGGCGGCTGGGTATAGGCGGCGACCACCTCATTCCCTGCCGCCACCAGAGCTACGAGCGCCGGCACGGCAAAGTCCGGGGTACCCATGAAGATGATTTTCACCAGAATCCGTCCGCCCTGAGCTTGTCGAAGGGCTGTCCTTACTTTCGACGTCTGAAAAGGGAAAGGCAGGGCTTCGACAAGCTCGGCCAGAGCGGTATGGTGGATGGATGGCATCGCAAGAGATCGAAACACTGACCCAGGCATTGTCCCGCTTGCCCGGGCTTGGCCCACGTTCGGCCCGGCGTGCGGTGCTGTGGCTGATCAAGCGGCGCGAAACTGCGCTGGTGCAGCTGCTTGCTGCGCTTGAAGGCGTGTCAGAGCGACTGGTGGAATGCCAGACCTGCGGCAATGTCGATACCAGCGATCCTTGCGGAATTTGCGCCGATCCGCGCCGTGACCAGCGTGCACTGTGCGTGGTGGAGGATGTGGCGGACCTGTGGGCGCTGGACCGCGCCCGGCTGTTCACCGGCCGCTATCATGTCCTTGGCGGGCGGCTCTCGGCGCTGGAAGGGGTGCGACCAGAAGACCTGACCATCGCCGCGTTGATCGATCGCGTCGCCGCCGGCGGGATCGATGAAGTGGTCCTGGCGATGAACGCCACGCTCGAGGGACAGACCACGGCCCATTACATCGCCGAGCGGCTGGAGGGCTATCCGGTGCGGATTACCCAGCTGGCACATGGCCTGCCGGTTGGGGGAGAGCTGGATTACCTTGATGAGGGCACACTGGCCCAGGCATTACGGGCGCGCCGTCCGGTCGCGTAGCCGATCACACTGATCGCCGCAGCCGCCTTGCGATTCGCCGGGGCCGAGACTATCTGCCCACCATGGCTATCCGCGAAATCATCGAAGTCCCCGATCCCCGCCTCAAGGTGGTGTCTGAACCCGTCACCAAGTTTGATGACGAGCTCAAGACCCTCGTCGCCGACATGTTCGAGACGATGTACGATGCCCCCGGCATCGGCCTTGCCGCCATCCAGGTGGGCGTGCCGCTGCGCGTCCTGGTGATCGACCTTCAGCCCGAAGACCCGGATGCCGAACCGGAAGTTTGCACCTCGCATGGTGGCCACGCGCACACGCACCAGCCGCTCAAGAAAGAGCCGCGAGTCTTCATCAATCCAGAGATTCTTGATCCCTCGGACGACCTTTCGGTCTATTCGGAAGGCTGCCTTTCGGTGCCCGAAATTTACGCCGACGTAGAGCGCCCCGCGCGGATCCGTGCCCGCTGGCAGGATCTTGATGGCAAGGTCCACGAGGAAGCGATGGAAGGCCTGCTCGCAACCTGCCTGCAGCATGAGATGGACCACCTTAAGGGTATCCTGTTCATCGACCACCTCAGCCGCCTGAAGCGGCAGATGGCGCTGAAGAAGCTGGATAAGCTGCGCAAGGTCGCCTGATAGGACTGGCGTTCCTGCTCCGTTCCGGTTAGCGTGGATCTATGGACTCCACCTTGACGCTCATTTTGGTTCTGGTTTTCGGCCTCGCTGCGGGTACCTGCCTTGGCTGGTTCTTCGGCACGCGCCCAGTTGTTGATCTGCGTACTCGGCTGGCAGAAGGAGAAGCCGCAGCGAGGGACCTTGATGCCCGCTTCCGCCAAGCAGTTAAGGAGCTTGGTGAGGCCTCGATCGAGAATGCCACGCTCAAGGCTAATGCCGCCAACTTCGAGGAGCAGAAGGCCGGGCTGCTGGTGGCACAGGAATCGCTAAAGAAAGAGTTCGAGAATGCGGGGGCCAAGATTCTGGCCCAGGCGCAGGAAACCTTGCTCAATCGCGCGCAGGAACGCCTCAGCCAGTCCGAGGAAAAGAGTGCAGAGCGCCTGAAGGCGCTGCTCGCTCCGGTCGATGAG
>JBEGJL010000171.1:0-6344 GCA_041184605.1 Pseudomonadota bacterium | reverse complement strand
AGGGGCCAGAGCGCGAGGCAATTCGGGCGGAAGCAGTGCGCCTGGGCGTGGGCCACCGGGTCCATTTGCCGGGGCACATCGCCCGACCGGCCGAGGTTATGGGCCTGTTTGATCTGTTTGCCCTGTCATCGGATAGTGAGCAGTTTCCGATCTCGGTGGTCGAGGCCATGGCCAGCGGTCTGGCGATCGCTGCACCGCGGGTCGGCGATATCCAAGCCATGGTTTCCGCTGAGAACCGGGATTATCTAACGCCCGCGGGGGATGATGACGCCTTGTCCCAGACTTTGGCGGCACTGGCTGGCAACAGTGACCTGCGGGTCAGGATCGGCTCAGCAAATCGCGTTCGGGCCGAGCAGGAATATGATGAGGCCGGGATGGTTTCCGCGTACCGCAAAGTCTATGCGAGTGCCATTGGACGCACTGTCTTTCCGTGAATTTTCGTTCACCTGTGCTTCACCGGGGACAGCGCAGAGATCGGGCGTTGAAAAGGCCCGTCCATCGGCTAAACAGCCCCCTTGTTTGACCCAGTTTCTGAGTGAAAGTCACCGCCTTGGCCTTGCCTCCTTCCAACCGCCCCAACCCGCAATCCAAGGCCGAGGATGAGGCCAGCGCCCAGCAGGACGTCTTCCTGCGCGAAGTCGACGATGCCCTGCGCGAAGCAGAACTGAAATCGATGCTCGCGCGTTTTGGCAAGCCGGTTGGCGCTGCGATTGGCGTGGTTTTGCTCGCTTTGGCGGGCTACCTGTGGTGGGACAATTCGACCAAGCAGGCGGCAGGGGAACGCAGCGAGCAGGCGATCATCGCGCTCGACAAGCTCGAAGCGGGCAATGCCGCAGCTGCGCTGGCTGATCTGGAGCCGCTCACCAAGGACGGCACCGATGGCAGCAAGGCGGCCGCGGCAATGACGCGGGCCGCAATCATGGTCCAGCAGGGCAAGACCGCTGAAGGTGCCAATGCCTTCGCCGCAATCGCTGCCGACGAAGGGGTGCCCCAAGCCTATCGTGATCTCGCCACGATCCGCGAAGTGTCATTGCGGTTCGACTCGCTGCAACCACAGCAGGTGATTGACCGCCTGAAACCACTGGCCGTGCCCGGCAATGCCTGGTTCGGCAGTGCGGGCGAACTGGTGGGGATGGCCTACCTCAAAATGGGCAAGCCTGATCAGGCCGGTCCGCTATTCGCCGCGATCGGCAAGAATACCGAAGTCCCATCCACGCTCCGCACCCGGATGCGGCAGGTGGCCGGGCAGCTCGGCTTTGATGCCGGATCCGATGATATTGCGGCGCCTGGCGCCGTGCAGCAATAAGTTCAGCCAAGGATAGACCATGCAAGCCACACCGAATTCGCGCCGACCGGTCTCTCACCGGCTTGCCGCCCCCCTGGCGCTGGTGCTGGCAGTCACCCTGGCCGGGTGCGGCGCATTTGGCGGCAAGGACAAGCCCAAGACCCCGACGCTCGGCAACCGCATCCCGATCCTGTCGCGGGTCGATACGGGGGCAAAGGTCGATCCGCTGCTCGCCAATGTCTCGGTGATCGTGCCTCCGGCTGCCGCTAATCCAGACTGGCCGCAGGCGGGTGGTACGGCCAGCAAGTCATACGGCAACCTTGAACTCGCTGCCAATCCGACGCGTTCGTGGACTGCGCAGGTGGCCGGTTCGGACAAGAAACAGCGGCTTGCCGCTTCGCCGGTTGTGGGTGGCGGCCAGCTGTTCGTGATGGACACGGCGGGCACGGTCCATGCTTTCGATGCCCAGACCGGATCAAGCCGCTGGAGCACGACCTTCGCGATCAAGGGCGATGGCCAATCCTCGGTCTATGGTGGCGGCGCCAGCTATGCCGATGGCCGGGTCTACATCACCACCGGCCTGGGTGAAGTGGCGGCGCTTGATGCCAAGAACGGCTCGGTTGTCTGGAAGGTCAAGCCGGCCGGGCCGCTACGCGGATCGCCGACGATCGCCTTCAACTCGGTCTTCGTGATGACCATGGATAACCAGGTCTATTCGCTCAACGCTGCTGATGGCGCTGCGCTGTGGAACGAGGCTGCATCCAGCGGCCAGACCGGCGTGTTTGGCGTGGCCGCTCCGGCCGCCGGGCAGGGCACCATCGTCGCGGGCTTCAGTACCGGTGAACTGGTGGCCTACCGCTACGAAAATGGCCGCCAGCTATGGTCGGACGCTCTCGCCCGCACCTCGCTTTCGACCACTGTCGGCGTGCTGACCGATATTGACGCAGACCCGATCATCGACCGCGGCCGGGTCTTTGCGCTGGGCCAAGGCGGACGCATGGCCGCCTATGAACTGGTCACCGGCCAGCGCATCTGGGAACTTAACCTCGCGGGTATTTCGACCCCTGCGATCGCGGGCGACTGGATCTTTACCCTGACCGATGACGGCAAGCTGCTGTGCATTCAGCGCGCCACCGGCAAGGTCCGCTGGCTGACCCAGCTGGCCCGGTACGAAAACGAAAAAAAGAAGAAGAACCCGATCTTCTGGACTGGGCCGGTGCTGGCGGGTAACCGCCTGTGGTTCGCCAATTCGAACGGTCAGGTCTATTCCGCCGGGATCGAGGACGGCGCGCCGGTTTCTTTCACAGACCTGAAAAAGCCGGTTACGCTTGCTCCGATCGTCGCGGGTGGCACGCTTTATATCCTCGACGATAGCGGCAAGGTCAGCGCTTTCCGCTAAAGTTACCGCAACTTAACCCCTGCCCGCTAAGGTGGGGGAATGGGTAAAAACCAGCCTTCCCGGCCACAGCCGCCCGCCAGCGATGTGTCCGCCGCTGTCGGGTGGTCGGGCGTGGCGGGCCTGGCGCTGTGGATCCTGATCTGTCACTTTTGGCCAGACCTAGCGGCCTATTTCGGTGCAACCGGGTCAATCGGCCGCCTGTCAGGACCATATGCCGCGCTAGCCGGACTGGTCGCGGCGGCGGGGCCGATGATCATGGTCTCGCTGGTCAGGGACAAGGTTCACCGCCGCGCCTCAACCGGAATTGACTGGGACAATCCGCGCGCCGTGGCGGCAATTCTCGACGTTTCGATTACCAAGCTGGCTGGCCTGTGGGCGACCTGGGCGGTTATCGGAGGCCTTTATTGCGTCGCGCGCTGGTATTGGAACGGGCCCTATCTGCTGGCGATGGACGTGCTGGGCACCATTGCGGTGCCACTATTCTTCCTCTCCATCCCTTATGTGATCTGGCTTGACCGGGTGCTGGTCGAACCACGCGATGGCGCATGGCATTTCGGTGCGCTGCTGATCGGCCGCGAACCGTTCGAACCCGAACAGGTGTGGCGCCACGCACGGGCCTGGACGGTGAAAGGCTTCTTCACGGCCTTCATGATTTCGATCGTGCCGGGTGGCTTCGGCTTGCTGGTGGAACCCGACTGGGCAACGATCCTCAGCAATCCGGTCCAACTGGCAGCAGCGCTGACCACGGCAATGTTCGTGATTGACGCGCAGATTGGCACGGTCGGCTATATCCTAACCGTCAGACCGCTGGATGCCCAGATCCGCAGCGCCAATCCGTTTCTCGCCGGCTGGCTCGCAGCATTGGTGTGCTATCCCCCGTTCCAGCTGATGCAAACCGGCGGACCGCTGTTCTATCAGACCAATACCGCTGGATGGGCCTTTTGGCTTGAAGGACACTCTTGGCTGCTTTGGTTCTGGGCCGCGATTCTGATCGGGCTGACGGCGATCTATGCCTGGGCCACGGTAGCCTTTGGCCTGCGCTTTTCGAACCTGACTTACCGCGGCGTCCTGACCAACGGGCCCTATCGCTTTACCAAGCATCCGGCTTATCTCGCCAAGAACACTTTCTGGTGGCTGGAAACATTGCCGTTCCTGGTGGTCAGCCATTCGCTCACCGACATGGTCCGCAACACCTTCTTCCTGGCCTGTGTCAGCGCGATCTATTTCTGGCGGGCGAAGACCGAAGAGGCCCATCTGCTGGCCGAAGATCCGAAGTACCGCGCCTATGCCGACTGGATGGCGCAGCACGGCCTGATTACGCGGCTGTTCCTCCGCGCAGAACACGCCCTGCGCACGCGCCGGCCGGTTTTGCAGCCCGCCGAGTAGGGCTTAGAAGCTCAGTTCATAGACGCGGCTGATATCGCCGCCCCATTCGCCGTGGAACTTGTCGAGCAGGCGCTGGGCGGGAACTTTGCCGCTGGCGACGATTTCATCGAGCGGGTTGAGGAATCCGGCTTCGGTATCACCCATCGAATTGAGCCGGTTACGCGAATTGAGCCCGGCCCGGCTGATCGCCAGCACTTCGGCGGCGATGTCCTTGAGCGTTCCACCGCCGGGCAGCGGCGCGTCCAGCCCCAGCTTCGGCACGGCGGCTCGCAAGGCCTCGCGGCCTTCCATGTCCCAGTCCTTGACCAGGTTCCAGGCTGCATCGAGCGCGCCCTGATCATAAAGCAGGCCCACCCAGAATGCGGGCAGGGCGCAGATCTTGTTCCACGGGCCGCCATCGGCGCCACGCATTTCCAGGAAGGACTTCAGCCGCACTTCGGGGAAGGCGGTTGAGAGGTGATCCATCCAGTCGCTCTCGCGCGGCAGTTCGCCCGGCAGGACCGAAAGCTTGCCCTGCATGAAATCGCGGAACGAAAGGCCGGCGGCATCGATGTACTTCCCGTCGCGGAAGACGAAGTACATCGGCACGTCGAGCATGTATTCGACATAACGGTCGTAACCGAACCCGTCCTCGAACACGAAGCTGGCCATGCCGGTGCGCGCCGGATCGGTATCGGTCCAGATGTGGCTGCGATAGGAGAGGAAGCCGTTGGGCTTGCCCTCCGTAAAGGGCGAATTGGCGAACAGCGCGGTAGCGAGCGGCTGGAGCGCCAGCGAGGTGCGGAACTTCTGCACCATGTCGGCTTCGCTCGAATAATCGAGGTTAACCTGGATCGTGCAGGTCCGCAGCATCATGTCGAGGCCCAGATTGCCCACCCGCGGCATGTGCCGCAGCATGATCGCATAGCGGCCCTTGGGCATGATCGGCAGCTCGGCGCGGGTCTTGTCCGGCCACATGCCAAGGCCGAGGAAACCCTTGCCGGTCTTGCCGCCAATCGCCTTCACCTGATCCAGGTGGCGGCCGGTTTCGGCGCAGGTCTGGTGGATCGTTTCGAGCGGTGCGCCCGAAAGTTCCAGCTGTCCGGCGGGTTCCAGGCTGACGGCGCCGTCGCTGCCGGTCAGGGCGATGATGTTGCCACCCTCGATCACCGGCTCCCAGCCATAGTCCTGCAAGGCTACCAGCAGGTCGCGGATACCGCCGGGTTCGTCATAGGACGGGGCGTGATGATCGCGGGTGCAATAGACCAGCTTTTCATGCTCGGTGCCGATCCGCCAACGCTCACGCGGCTTCTCGCCCTTGATCATCGGGGCGACCAATTGATCGCGGCTTTCGATCACGGGATCGTTGCGATCTGAAACCTGTCTGGTGCTCATGTCGCGGAGTTAGTAGGAAGAATCGCGTGGCGCCAGCGAATTTATGCAGGCGCTCACCAATCCCCGATGGTTCCCATCCACAGCGCCGTTGCCGCAATTGTCGCAGTCTCGCCGCGCAGCACGCGGGGGCCAAGGGTGATCGCCCGGGCGGCGGGCAGGGCGCGGATTGCCGCCCGCTCGGCCTCGTCAAACCCGCCTTCGGGCCCGGTCAGCAGGGCGGCCGGGCCGGTCTGGGCGGCGAATGTTGCCGCAGCCGGATCGCCGCCATTCTCATCGGCAAAGAACAGCGCGCGGCTGGCATCCCAGTCCTTCAGCAAGGCATCCAGCTTCACCGGGGCCAGCAGTTCAGGGAGCGCCGTGCGGGCGCATTGTTCGGCGGCCTCGGTCAGGATCGCGGTCGCGCGTTCCAGGTTCAGCTTGTCCGCCACGCAGCGCCGGGTCAGCACCGGCTGGATCCGGGCAACGCCAAGCTCGCAGGCCTTTTCCAGCACCAGATCGAAGCGGTCCTTCTTGAGGAGGGCGGCACAGAGCGTAAAATCGGGCACCGCCTCGCGCAGGCGCAGCTGCGTTTCGACGTGCAGCAAAATGTCGCGCTTGCCGGCCTCGATCACGCGCGCCGCCCATTCGCCTGTTACGTTGTCGCACAGGATCACCGCGTCGCCCGGAGTAATCCGCATCACCCGCGCCAGGTAATGTGCCTGTGGGCCATCGAGCGAAAGCTGCGCGTTTTCCGCCAGCACCTGCTCAACAAACAGGCGCGGTGCGGACTTCGGCGGCCAGGCGGGCGTAGCGGGCATGGCGCATGCTCTAGCGGATTTCGACCGATTGGCTACAGGGTAAGCATGACCGCTGAAATCGTCCCCGATACCCAGCACCGCGGCCTGATCGCCGCGTTGCCGC
>JBEGJL010000170.1:0-5531 GCA_041184605.1 Pseudomonadota bacterium | reverse complement strand
CATGGGCCGCGTCGACAAAGGCCTTGAACTCCTCGTTCGTGCCGAAATGCGGATCGACCTGGGTGAAATCGATCACCCAATAGCCGTGGTATCCGGCGCTTTCGTCACCTTTCGGGCCCTGGATCACCTTGTTCTTGAACACCGGCGCAAACCAGATCGCGGTCGCCCCCAGGCCCTGGATATAGTCCAGCCGGCTGGTCAGCCCTCTCAGGTCGCCGCCGTGATAAAAGCCCTTCGACGTGGGGTCGTATCCGGTCTTCAGCCGGTCACCCTTCAGGCCGCCGGTGTCGTTCTTGGGATCGCCATTCTCAAACCGGTCGGGCAAGACGAAGTAGACCACTTCCTGGTTCGGCGTACGCGCGCGCACCTCTGCCAGTTGCGCGGCAGGCGCGGCGCCCTGGGCCAGGGCCGGAGCGGCGAGCACCAGCAGGCTTGCGGCGGTCAACATCGAGCGGATCATCGGGCGGCGCCTCTGGCTTGAATGGGTGGGACTAACCGGCACGTACCGGCTCGGCTGCACAGGTCTGCGCAATAAACTCCGCATGGGTCGGCAAGCGCGGGACCGGCGCGGCCAGGATGGTCTTCAAATCGTTGAGGAAGCCCGCCAGTTCATCCCGCGTCAGCGCATCGGCCAGCGGATGATAGGTGTCGGGCAGGATGTTCTGGCCAACCAGGACCTGGAACCAGCCCACTTCGGCAAACAGTTCTTCCTGCTCGCGGAAGATCCGCCCGGTCGCCTTGAACAGCTCAATCTTCTCGCGCAGGCTTTGCGGCAGTTCCATTTCGCGCACATGCCGCCAGAACGGTTCGTCACGCTGGTTGGCGGTATAGTGCAGGATGATGAAATCGCGGATCCGCTCGTAATCATAGGCGATCCGGCGGTTGTAAGTGTCGATATTCGACCGGGCGAAGCTGCGATCCGGGAAGTGCGAGATCAGGCGAGCGATGCCATTCTGGACCAGATGGATCGAGGTGGATTCCAGCGGCTCGATAAAGCCCGATGCCAGCCCCAGGGCAATCACGTTGCGGTTCCAGGCCAGCTTGCGCATGCCGGTCTGGAACTTGATCGTGCGCGGATCGGCCAGCGGCTCACCCTCAACCGTGTCGAGCAGGATCCGGGCCGCCTCGTCCTCGCTCATGAACTTGCTGGAGAAGACATGGCCGTTGCCGGTGCGGTGTTGCAGCGGGATGCGCCATTGCCAGCCGGCAGGGTGAGCGATCGATTGGGTATAGGGGCGGATGGGGCCGACATTGGCGGTCGGCACGGCAATCGCGCGGTCGCTGGGCAGCCAGTGGCTCCAGTCGACATAGCCGGTTTCCAGTTCCTGCTCGATCAGCAGGCCACGGAAGCCCGAGCAATCGATGAACAGTTCGCCGGCAATCTCTTCGCCGGATTCCAGCATTACCGAACGGATAAACCCGTTTTCCGGGTTGCGATTGATCCCGGTAATCTTGCCTTCGGTCCGCACCACTCCGTTGCGCTCCGAATGGCCGCGCAGGAAGCGCGCATAGAGCGAGGCGTCAAAGTGGAAGGCGTAGGACACGCCATCAAGCTGTCCATTGGGATGCGGCGGCAGGCGTCCGAACTTGCCCGCGCGGGCCACCAGTTCGTTGAGCGAGTATTCGCCGAGCGGGCCAGCCAGCCCTTCCTTGCGCCCGCGCAGCCAGTATTGCCAGAACTCGATCAGGTCGAGGCTTTGGCCCAGTTGGCCAAAGACGTGCATGTAGCTTTCGCCGATCTTGCCCCAGTTGAGGAATTCGATCCCCAGCTTGAAGCTGCCCTGGGTGGCGCGGAGGAATTCGTCCTCGTCAATCCGGACCAGGCCATTGAACAGGCGGATCGCCGGGATGGTCGCTTCGCCGACACCGACGATGCCAATCTCGTCGCTTTCGATCAGGCGGATGCAAAGTTGTTCGCCCATCGTCGCAGAGAGCGCGGCCGCTGCCATCCAGCCTGCCGTTCCGCCGCCCACAATGACGACGTCGCGGATGCGACTATCGTTCACAATCCAGCTCCCATCCAACCACGGACGAATATGTTATTCTGTTACGATTTTCCCAAAAAGGGAATGGCGGGTCCGGCCTGGTGACCGGACCCGCCGTTCTGCATCAGTACTTGTAGGTAATGCCAAGCATGATGTTGCGGCCATAGTTCTGGTAATCGCGAACCTGGCGCTTGTCGTTGTTGTAGTAGGTCACGAACGGCTCGTTGGTGAGGTTGCTGCCCTGCAGCAGGATCCCCAGGCCCTTTAGGCTGCCTTCGTTGAAGGTGTAGCCGATCTGGGCGTCGAACACGACTTCCGCCGCGGCCATAACCTTGTCACGAACCAGGCTGAGGCCCGAGACTTCAGCCAGGAAGTCCGACCGATAGCGAGCCGAAGCGCGCAGCTGGAAGCCATTCTTTTCGTAGTAGGCGGTGCCGTTCACCACCCACTTCGACAGGCCCGGCATGTTGATCGGCGTGGTGTTGCCTTCGGTGACCTTGCTGTCGGTGTACGAAGCACTGGCCAGGAAGCCGAACCCGCTGAGCGATTCAGAGAAGGTGCTGAACGGCAGCGAAAGCGAACCTTCGAAGCCATAGACCTTGCCCGACTTGCCGTTCTGCCACTGCGAAACGATACCCTTGTTGAACGTTGGCGTCACGTTGCCCGGGGTCGGGGTGCCGGTGAAGTCGAAGGTCGAATCCTGGCGGTAGATCCAGTTTTCGAGGTGCTTGTAGAAGCCACCGACCGAGACATAGGCGCCGCGGCCGAAGTACTTTTCAACCGCCAGATCCAGCGTATCGGCCATCAGCGGACGCAGCTTGGCATTGCCCACGCTACCCGACCAGGGCGAGCGGGTGATGCTGGCACCGGCGATGTTGTTGGCAGCGTTGAAGCTGTAACCCACGCCCGGGTTCAGCTGATCCATGCGGGCGCGGGCCAGCATGCGTGCCGCGCCAAAGCGGATCAGGGTCTGCGGGGCAACTTCGTAGGTGACGTTCAGGCTCGGCAGGAAGTCGGTGAACTTGTCACCGTCGGTGATCGCCTTCGAGATCGTGCCGGTGCCCGGGTTCGAAGCAGCGAAGCCGTCGGCCTGCTGATCGGTGTGGACCACCTGGAGACCGGCGTTACCGCGCACGGCGCCTTCGTTGAAGTTGGCCTGGACGTAACCGGTCAGGACCTTTTCACGAACCACGAAGCTGTTGGTCAGGCGGCTCGGCGTCCACAGCGCTTCGCTGGTCAGCTTGTAGTTGCCATCGTTGTAGTAGCGCCAGCCGTCGAACGAGACCATGCCCGGGATGCCGATGAAGTCGAGGCTGACCGGCTTGTACAGATAGCTGGCCGGAACGGCCGGGCTGGCCGGGTAAGCCTTGTTGGTCAGCACATAGCCTTCGTCGATCAGCTGCTTGCGGCGATCCGAATAGTTCGCGCCGACAGTGATGTTTTCAACGAAACCGTCGAGGGCCTGGATGGCCTGGAACCGGATCGACTGCAGACGATCCTTGACCGTCGGGCGGTTGACGAAGCCGTCCTGGCAGTTCGGCACGGTGCCGCCGCAGCTGTTCCAGCCCTGCGGGTCGGTGATCGTGAACAGGGTCGGGTCGGCATAGTTGATGGTCGGCTTGAAGGTGATCACGCCGCCGTTCGAAGGCATGGTGAAGCCCAGGCTGTCGGTCGCGCCAACGCCGCCACCACGGCCGGTGCCGAGGTAGATTTCAAGGTTTTCCTCGGTCTTCTTCAGGTGCGAATAGCTGAGGTCGAGTTCGAGGGTCAGCGTGTCGTTGGCCTTGAACGAGGTGTTGTTGCCAATGGCCCAGATTTCGGCGTTGCGGTTGACGATGTCGTTACGCATCACGGCTTCGACGCCGTTGAAGCGGCCCGAAGTCACCAGGCCACCCGACGAGGTGTAGCCCGGCTGCAGCGAGGCAGCCGACCACTGCAGCGGCAGTTCGATACCGCGCAGGCGCTGCTCGTCGTTGAACTTCGACCAGTAACCATCGAAGGTGGTGTGGAAGCGATCGTTCGGCTGGAATTCCAGCACGCCCATCAGGCCGTCACGCTTCAGTTCGTTCGACTTCACATAGGGCTTGGCGCCGCCAATGACCTTGGTGGTCGAGTTGAGGTCAGGATAGCCCCAGGCATTCCAGCGCTCTTCCTGCGTCGGCGACTGCGTGCGGGCATAACCAAAGGCCCAGCCAATCGTGCCGTCGGCGTTCTGGTCAACGTAAAAAACGTTGGCGCGATAGCCCTTGTTCGAAACGTCCGGGTTCAGCTTGCCCAGATCGTTGATTTCACCGCGCGCGGTGACGACGATCTGCTGCTTGCCATAGGCAATCGGACGGATCATCTTCATGTCGATCGTGCCGCCCAGGGCCTGGCCGATCAGCTTGGCATCGGGGGTCTTGTAGACCACCGCGCCGTTCAGCAGTTCGGTCGGATACTGGTCAAGCTCAACGCCGCGGTTGTTGCCGGCGCTGACCTGTTCGCGGCCGTTCAGCAGCGTGGTGGTGAAGTCCGGGGCCAGGCCGCGGATCGAAACGACGTTGGCGCGGCCATCAAGGCGCTGGGTGGCAAGACCCGGCAGGCGCGAGAGCGATTCAGCGATCGACAGGTCGGGCAGCTTGCCCAGATCTTCCGAAGAGACGACTTCGACGATCGAAGTGTTCGACTTCTTCTGCGCAGCCGAGGAATCGATCGATGCGCGGAAGCCGGTGACGACGATGGCGTCGTCGGCATTGGCGTCTTCGGCAGCCTTATCCTGCGCGAAGGCGGTGCTGGGCATAGCCACAGCGGAAATTGCAAGTGCGATGGCCGAAACCCCAAGGCCACCGGCAAAACGGGTGCGAAGTGCCACGATGTACTCTCCCTAAACCGCGCCGACAGGTCCAGTCCCCCGGCGCAATGCCCCATGCAGAGTTGGACCGGATTTTCGGCTCCTCCTCCCGTGGAAGCGTGCAGATACGGGCCAATCGCCGCCAGCAGGAAGAAGGCATACGTATACGCATATTATGCGGAAGGACGGCCGTGGCCTTTCGGCAACGCCTGAATGATCGCATCGTCGGCCATTGCCGGTCGGGCAGCGAGCCGCTAATCCTCCGATCGATCCCGGCACCAGACCGGACCAACGCAGGGGCAGGAAAAGCAGATGGGCCGCAAGCCCTCCAGCAAGCCGACAAGCTTTGACATCGCCTATCTGGCGGGGGTTTCGCAGCCCACCGTCAGCCGCGCGCTGCGCGGTTCGAAATCGGTGAGCCTTGCCACCCGCCAGCGCATCCAGGAAATCGCGCGCGAACTGAATTACTCGGTCGACAAGAACGCCTCATCGCTCCGCTCGCAGCGGTCGCACACCATTGCCCTGCTGTTCTTCGAGGACCCGACGCCGGACGGTGCCAACATCAACCCGTTCTTCCTGGCCATGCTCGGCGCGATCACCCGCGCCACAGCCAATCGCGGGCTGGACCTGCTGATCTCGTTCCAGAAGATGGAGGACGATTGGCATACGCGCTATCAAGACAGCCACCGCGCCGATGGCCTGATCCTGCTCGGCTA
>JBEGJL010000169.1:0-15710 GCA_041184605.1 Pseudomonadota bacterium | reverse complement strand
GCCTTGGCCAGCGCAACCTTTGGCTTTTGCACGGCCACCTCGCGCGGCACGGCCTTCTGGCCAGCCTCACCCGCCGCACCTGCCGGCTTCGGCTCGACTTGCGGTTCGGGCGGTGGCGGCGGCGCGGTAACGGTGACGGTGAAGGTCCTGGTGATGGTTTCGACCGCTTTTGCGGTAAAGTCCGGCGCAAAGGCGCGGATCAGCGCCAGGATCGCGAGCAGGTGCAGCAGCGCCACCAGCACGATCGCGCCCAGCTTGACCCGACGCGGCGCAGTGAGGTCCAGTTCGTCCTCGGTCATCAGGCCGTTATGGCAGCCCCGGCATCGAATTCAACGGCTTAGCCGGGCCGCGCCACGTCAAAAGCGAAAGTCAGCCGCTCCCCTGCGGCAAACGGTTCGGTGGCGTGCCACAGCGTTGACCCAAACAGAGCTAGGCGCCCGGGTTTGGGCTCGATCTGTCGCAGTGGCGGCAGGTCGAGGCCCAGCTCCGGCGGCGGGCTGCCCAGCGAGAGCCAGCCCGCTGGTTCCTCGCCCAACTGCCCGGGCTCCGGCAGACTGACATAGCAGGCCGAGCTGATCCAGCCGCGCACATGGGTATGGCTGGCGTGGAACCCGGCTCCGGCCAGCCGGACTGACCAGCTGCCGACAAACCGCAGCGGCCCGGTGCCGCGGTCCAACAGCGGATGCCCGGCCTCCTGCGGCAGCTCCGCCGCAAATTCGGCCACCGCCGCCAGCACCTTGTCGCGGGCCTGACGGATTGCCGGATCGGGATGGAAGAACAACTGCCGGTCCGTCTGGGTGCCGCCCCGCACCGATTGCTCGGGATAGGGAGCCTTCATCCGGTGGAGGCGACGCAGGGCGGCAGCGAGGTTATCCAACTCCTGGCTTGTGAAATCGAGATCGACCGACTTGGCATGGAGCGGGTCGCCGTCGAGCCATTGTGCTTGGGGGTCGTCCAGCAGGCGCCAGCATAGGCCTACGTAAGGCCAGAACATCCGCGCCTGAGCACCGCCTAGATGCCGTTCTGCGACTTTAAGGGCAGTTTCAGCCGCCCCTGTGCGCAGCAGGTAACGGACTTGGCAGAGATCGGTACCGGGGTCAGCAAGGGCCGTGAAAGGCCCGAAATCGACTGCACATTCGCCGCTTTCCGCCGCCAGGAACAGCTTGGAAAGCGCCAGCCCCTGCGCTGGCGGGCAGGCCCGTTCCGCCGCGCTCAAAACGGCCTGCGCCGATGCCCAATCCTTGCGGGTGGCGTGTTGTTGGAACCAGCCAAGCCAGACCGCGGTATTGGCAGAATCGCGCGCAACCGCCTGTTGGAAAGAGCGGTCCCACCCCGCGGCCTCGCCATTGGTAATCCGCATTGCGCAGAGCGTGCGGTGCCCATCAAGCCAGCCAGGATGCCGCGCCAGCACGCCTTCCAACAGCCCTTCGGCAACAGCGGCCTCTCCCTCTGCCGCCAGGGCCAGCGCCCGGTTGCGGATCAGGTCAGGCTGGCCGGGCAGCAGCTCCGCGGCTCGCTCAAACAACGCCGCCGCCGGCTGCCACGCCTCAAATGCAATCTGGGCATGGCCGAAGGCGGCCTGCGGGCTATCCGGATCAAGCCGAGCCGCATCCGTTATTACTTCAAGCGCAGCATCAATGTCTTGCTCAGCAAGCAGCGCCGCTGCCCAGCTGACACGCTGCGCGGTATCGCTCATGCCTTGCAGTGCTGATCGATGAAGGCCTGGTGACTTGGCTGGCGGGCCGCCTCGTTGGCCATCGCGGTGCGCAGCTTGCTGAGCCACTCGCGCCCGCTGGGACGATAGGCGCCAAGTGGGTCGGTTCCTTCGGGCAGGTTGAACTGGCCGATCTGCACCGCATGCCAGCTGGGCGGCGCGAACAGGTCCATCTCGCGCGGGATATGGCGGCCGTAGCGGCGGAAATGCTCAATCTTGAAGGCCAGCGTATCGGGCACGTCCATCGCCGCGGTGTGGCGCCACATCGGTTCATCGCGGTCCATCAGCTTGTAATGCAGGACGATGAAATCGCGGATCCGCTCCATCTCGGTCGTCGCGATATGGTTGTACTCGGCGATCACGGCCGGATCGAAGCTGGTATCCGGAAACAGCGCGAGCAGCTTGGAAATGCCCGCCTGGATCAGGTGCAGGCTGGTCGATTCCAGCGGTTCCAGGAACCCGCTCGACAGGCCGACCGCGACCACGTTCTTGTCCCAGAACTTGCGACGCATGCCGGTGGTAAAGCGAAGACGATTGGGATCGGCCAACGGCTTGCCATCAAGATTGGCGAGTAGCACGTCGAGCGCGGCTTCATCGCTGGTAAACTGGCTGGAATAGACGTGCCCGTTACCGGTGCGATGCTGCAACGGAATGCGCCACTGCCAGCCCGCCTCACGTGCAGTGGAGCGGGTATAGGGGGTGAACTCGCCTGCCTTTTCGCAGGGGATTGCGACGGCCCGATCACAGGGCAACCAATGCGTCCAGTCAGCATAGCCCGCCTTCAGCGTGCCTTCGATCAGCAGCCCGCGGAAGCCGGAGCAATCGATGAACAGTTCCGCCTCCAGGCTGCGGCCGTCTTCCAGGGTGACGCCGGTAACAAAGCCGGTTTCGCTGTTCTGCTGGACCGAGCCGATCTTCCCTTCATGCCGCACCACCCCGCGCGCTTCCGAATAGGCGCGCAGATAGCGGGCATAGAGCCCGGCGTCGAAGTGATAGGCATAATCGAAGGTCGAGAGGACCGAACGCGGATCGCCGCTCGGCCGGACAAAGCGGTTGGCCCTGGCCAGGTGCCAGGCCATAGAATGCTCATCGAATTCGGCGGTTTCGCCAGCCGCGCGGGCAAGCAGCCAGTGCTGGTGCACCGGCAAAACGTCAAAGGCGCGGCCATGCGGGCCGAAAGGGTGGAAATAACGGTGGCCCGCCCGGCCCCAATTCACGAATTCGATCCCCAGCTTGTAGCTCGCCTGGGTGCGCTTCATGAACTCGGGTTCGTCGATCCCGAGCATCTGGTTGAAGGTGCGGATCGGCGGGATTGTCGCCTCGCCCACGCCAACCGTTCCGATTTCCTCGCTTTCGATCAGTGCGATTTCACAACCCTGCGCCAGGTTCGCAGCCAAAGCTGCCGCCGTCATCCATCCGGCCGAGCCGCCGCCGACAATCAGGATCTTGCGGATGGGTTGCGCCAGTGAAGCCATGTTCATTCGCTTGCCATGAAAGAGAACGGGCGGGAAGCAGCCAAAGCTGTTCCCGCCCGGAAAGTGGAAGGGCCTGCAGGGAAGCAGCAGGCCCTTCGGAGAACAACCTTAGAAGCTGTAACGCACCGACGCGGTGAAGGTGCGACCCAGCGCCGGGGCACCGCCCAGCACGGCCGGATTGGTCGTGCTGTCGGAAATGCCGCCGTTGCCGCGGAAGTCGAAGGTATCGAACAGGTTGTAGACCTGCACGCCCAGCTCCAGGTTCTGGACCGGACGGACCCGCAGCACGCCGTTGAATACAGCCTTGCCCGGATATTCCAGGCCCGCACCGTCGATCGAAGCGGTCTGGCCGGTGGTCGACAGGCCGATCGTGGCAATCTCGTTGACGTCATAGTTGGCCGAGATCGTGTACGACAGATCCGGGATACCATCGGCGCGATTGTAGACGGTCGAAGCCGCAGCAGCACGCTTGGCCTTGGTGTAGGTGGCCGTACCAACAAGGTTGAACCCGCCATTTTGGTAGGTCACGAACAGTTCGGCACCCGACGACTTGTACTTGGTGTCGATGATGCAGCCACCCTTCGGGCACTGGGCCGTCACGGTCGGCTCATAGTCGCTGCGGCTGAAGCTGCCCTTCAGCAGGGTCAGTTCTGCGGTGTAGCGACCGCCAGCCAGTTCGCCGCGGTTCTTCAGGCCGAGTTCGTACTGCTTCACGAAGTCAACCGACGGAACCAGACCGCTCTGGTTGAGCTGGCCCGAGGCGGTGAACTTGCCCGAAACGGTCTGGCGGTCCGAGTTGAAGCGGCCGCCGCGCGAGGCACGGATGAACAGCGACGTATCCGGATTGACCTTCCACAGCGCACCGGCAGTCCAGGTGGTGTAGTTGCGGCCATAGTCCAGCACTTCGCGGGCACCGTTGGCAGTGATCGTCGGGATCTGGGTGGTGATGCCGTTGAAGGTGACCGGGGTGTTGAACTCGGTCTTGCTGCCAGCAACCGTCCAACCGGCGGCACGCATCATTTCGAAGCGGACCGAACCGTCGAGCGCGAAGTTGTCGTTGTCGAGATCGAGCCCGACGTAGGGCGCGTTGTCGGTGTACGACAGTTCATAATCACGGGCGCAGCAATCGCCCCAGTTGTTGTTGAACCCGGCAATGCCTTCGGCGGTCAGGCGGGCGCCGGCAGCGGTGTAAAGATCAAGCTGCGCGGGGTTGCTGCCGCTCACTTCGCGGTAGGACTTGTTGGTGTGCCAGTCCATGTCGATGTTCTGGTTCATGTAGAACCAGCCAGCGCGGGCCGTGATCGTGGCGAAGCCGCCTTCGAATTTGCCGGTCAGGCCCAGATCGTTGGCAAAGCTGCCGATGTCGCGGATGTTGGTCCGCACGTTGGTGTTCGTATCGATATAGGCACCGGTGTAGACCTGCCCGGCCTTCGGTCCGCTGGCATAACGAGCCTGCGCCACGACACCGCCGTTGACGGTCGAGCCGATCACCGCCGAGGTGCGGCCAACGCCGAGGAACGGCGAAGTGAAGGCGCCGCTCATGTCGGTCCAGCGCATGTTGTTATCGACCGTGATCGCGTCCGAGAACTCGTAATGGAACTGGTTCTGGATCGACCGGGCCTTGGTCGTGATGCCCGACATCGCCACCCGCTCAAGATCGCCTTCGCGGTTGTAGATCAGGAACGACGAGTTGAGGTTCGAATAGTTCGACTGATCACGACCGTCAAAACCGGGGAAGGGACGCAGGTTCGAAACCTTGCCGCCCGAAACGGTACCCAGTGCCGGGGCGCCGGTGTAATTCGGTTCCTGGGTGTCAGCATATTTGAACAGGAAGCGGATGTAGCCCTTGCCGTCCGCGAATTCCTTGGTGACGTTGCCCTTGATCTGGACCGAGTCCGAGACGTTGTAGCCGGCCTTCAGCGGGCCGCGGCCAACCTTGTAGAAGCCACCGATGTGGAAATAGAGCGTGTCGGTGATCGGGCCGCCATAGCGGAAATCAACCTTGGTCTCGTTGTAGCCCAGGCCCTTGTTGAGCTGGATGTAGCCACCCTCTTCCTTGCCGGTGTGGCTGATGTAGTTGATGACCGCGCCCGGTGCCTGCGAGGCAAAGGTTGCTGCGGTACCGCCGCGCACGGCTTCGACCTTCTTGGTGGTCGCATCGAAGCGGGTCCAGTAGTCGTTGTTGCCGAACTGGATATCGCCGAACAGCACGGTCGGCAGGCCATCTTCCTGCAACTGGACGAACGGTGCGCCGCCGGTAGCCACTGGCAGACCGCGCACAGCGATGTTCGAGTTACCGCCCGGGCCCGAAGTACCGGCCACCTGGATACCCGGCAGCATGCGGAACAGTTCGGCTTCCGAGCTCGGCTTGAAATCCTGGATCAGGTCAGCGCTGACCGCGGTGACCGAGATCGCGCTGTCGATCTGGGCCTTGTCGCGGCCCGATGCCGTGACGACGATTTCATCAAGCCCGCTCGCCTCTTCCGTCTTGGCATCCTGGGCCATGACGGGGGCGGCGAAGCTGGCACCGGCAACAATGGCCAAGGCCGAGGCAACGCAACGCAACTGCGACTTCTTCATGGGTATCCTCCCCTTGCACACCCCTTTGCGGGGCACCTTTGTCGCGCACAAGACCCGGTCCTGTACCGACAATCGATTGCACTCCTATCGCAATCGATTGCAATTGCAAGTGCAAACATCAGGTTTACAAATATCTACTTAGATTGGTGATTGCCTTTGCCGCTGTTTGCAGGAAAATGGCGGCATGACCGAACGGCCGCGCATTCGTAACATTGCAGACCTTGCCAAGATTGCCGGCGTTTCACCCGGCACAGTTTCACGGGCGTTGTCGGGCGCAGGCCTGATCAGTCAAAAGACCCGTGAACGCATCCAGGCGTTGGCCCGCGAGCATGAGTTCCGGCCGAACATCATGGCGCGCAACCTGCGGATCCAGCGCACCGGCGCGATCGGCGTTCTGATCCCGCTAGGGCACGAGACCGGCCAGCATATCTCTGACCCGTTCTTCATCACCATGCTGGGCCTTTTGGCCGACGCGCTGACCGAACGCGGCTATGACCTGGTCCTCAGCCGCGTGATCCCAACCGACGATGATTGGTTGGAACGCTACGCCGATTCGGGCCGGGTCGACGGTATCATCGTGATCGGTCAGTCCGACCAATCAGCCGTATTGGACCGCGCGGCAGCCCGCTATCGCCCACTGGTCGTCTGGGGCGGTCATTCGCGCGGCCAAGTGCACTGTTCGGTGGGTTCGGACAACATCGCCGGTGGAGACATTGCCGCCAGCCACCTGATCGAGCGCGGTTGCAAGCGGATTGCCTTTTTCGGCGATCCGACGCCGCTGGAAATTGCCCAACGCCTCGAAGGCTGTCGTGCCGCCCTGGCCCGGGCAGGGCTGGCCGATAGCCTGACCGTTTTCCCCGCACACCTTGCCGCAGGCGCAAACGACAGCGGAATCACAGCTTACCTTGAACAGGCCGAGACCCGTCCGGATGGCATTGTGGCGGCATCCGATGTCATCGCGATGAGTGCACTGCGAGCATTGTCCGAGCTGGGCATGGCCGTGCCGGGTGAGGTGAAAGTGATTGGCTATGACGGCCTGGCCCTGGGTGAACATACCGTCCCCAGGCTCTCGACCGTGAAGCAGGACCTGACGACCGGCGCACGCAACCTGGTGGACCTGCTGCTGCGCCGGATTGCGGGAGAGGATACCAGTTCGGTCGTGATGATGCCCGAACTGGTGGTCCGGCTCTCTACTTGATCGCGGCCTGGGCCAGCGCCAGCGCGCCGAGGAGGCCTGCGCGATCACCGAGGCCCGGTTCCACCACGATTTCGCTGGCCTTGCCCCGGAAATAACCGTTCCCCAGGCGCTCAGCCTGGGACCGCACACGCTCAATCAATCCCGGCGTCCCCATGACGCCGCCGCCCAGCACGATCCGGCCAGGTTCGAACATCGCCTGAGCAGCGGTAACCGCGTGCGCGAGGTACCAGGCAACGATTTCATGTCCTAGGTGATCCGGTGGTAGTTCGGACAGCGAAACACCGTATCGCGCCTTGACGGCGGGACCGCTGGCCAATCCTTCCAGGCAGGTTCCATGGAAAGGACAAACGCCGGCAAACCCAGCATCGGCGGGGTGAAGCGGCAAATGGAAATGCCCCATCTCAGGGTGCGAAACCCCGGCCAGCGGCTTGCCACCGATCACGGCACCGCCGCCGACCCCTGTGCCAATGGTGAAGTACAGCACCGAGGGCTGCCCCTGACCCGCGCCCCAGGTATATTCGGCCAAGGCAGCTGCGGTTACATCTGTATCCAGCCCAACCGGGCAGCCAAAGCGTTCCAGCAAGGGACCGGCCAGATCGGTGTTTGACCAGCCGGCCTTTGGCGTTGCCAGGATATGACCCCACTGCGGCGAGGCGCGGTCTATCTCAACCGGGCCAAAGGCTGCGATACCAACGGCAGCCAGCGGACCATGCTGGGCCAACCAATCGCACGTGGCGCCAATCGATTCAGCCGGGCTAGTCGTCGGAATGCGGGTCGTGGCGATGACTTCATCGGGGCCACGCGCCACGCCGAGGACAAACTTAGTGCCGCCAGCCTCAACCAGTCCGAACAATGGTGCGCTCATCGCGAAACGATCTGCGCCGTTTCCCCGTCGAGCGCAATCCGGAAGCGCGGCGCCGGAACGCCGCCGAAAGTCGCTGTGACAAGTTCAGGCTGGTCAGCCAGGCTGCGCCCGTTGAGCCCCCAATTGTCGATGAAGCCAGCGACTTCGAGGTTATCCATAACCCACCAGCTATAGGTCTGAACCGGCTCTTCGTCCGGGTTTGGTGCGACCAGGCCTGTACCATTAAGTGGGTGCCACGGTCCGGACAGCCGATCGGCTACAATCCCGTAGAGTCCGTTGGGGCCGGTTGGTCCGGCAGGATCGAATGTGCGACGCTGGGTCGACCAGAACAGGTAGTAGCGCCCATCGCGAACCCGCAGCACGGGCCGCTCCATTTCATTGTTGACGCCATTGGCGCTGACCAGCGGCGGCAGCAGCGACCAGCCATCAAAGCCAGGGCCATTTGCCCTGGCCAAGCCGACCACGCCATTGAAGGCCTCGCTCGAGCTTGCGTCCGAAGCCGTGAACAGCAGGTAATCGACGCCGTCGGCCGGGTCGCGGAAGTGGAATGGGTCGCGGAAACCCTTGATGAATCCGGGCTCGCCAACGGTCTGGTTGACGATGACATAATGCTTGCCATCGGCCGCAACACTTTCGGTTGCTTCGCTCCAGCCGGTCACGCGGACCGTGTCGCCCACTTGCTCCAGCATGCCGGAGGTCTGGAACAGCCGTTGCTCAAAGCTCCGTCCGGTATCGCCGCGCCGCCCGGTGGCGGTGTAGAACAGCGTGACCTGCCCGCTGGCCGGGTCATAGACCGTCGACCCTGCCCATTCGCGCGATCCGGGATTGAGATCATCCGGCAAGAGATAGCCGCAGTCACGCCAGGTACGGTCGCGCTCCAGCATCAGCCGCAGGCGGGCGATATCATGGCGCAGGTCCGGATGCACATCGCGGGGCGCACACATGATCACCCACGGGGTCCAGCCGTTCAAGACGACAGTTTGACCCTCGGGCGTCTCAAATGGCCAGCAATCCCACAACTGGAACCCCGGCAGGGCGTCCTTGATATCGTTTTGCGTAATCAGAGGTATGGTCGGCAGTCGCTGAGCGGCAGTACCGGCCACAGCCTCTCGCGTCCAAGCCGATGTAACACGCGTGATGGTGGACGAATCTGGCACCCGATAACCCCGAATAGCTTCAAAGCGGGTGATCCCGCCTTCTTGCGAAGGCTCGCTATCTTAAATTGTAATCGATTGCAAAGGCTAATCCGGGCGCTTTTCGGTGGAAGGTTGGGTGGATCAGACCAAGCTTGCGCCTGCGGCCGGTTTTTCGACCATGATGAGCGGTGGACCGCCATTCGGCGTGCGATAGCCAGCCTCGATGACTTGCCGCACGCGTGCCACCTCGGCCGTCGGCAGCAAGGCCACGACGGCACCACCGAAGCCGCCGCCAGTCATTCTCGCCCCACCCTGGCTGCCAATTGCATCTTGCAGCAGGCTAACCAGTCGATCGATCGCGGGCAGGGTTATCTGGAAGTCATCGCGCATGGCGGCGTGGCTTTCCGCCATAAGAAGGCCAAGCCGGGGCAAATCTCCGGCCCGCAGCGCCGCCGCCGCGGCCAGGGTTCGCGCATTCTCACCAACCACGTGGCGGGCCCGCGCGTAGGCCACCGGATCAAGCCCATGCGGCTCCGGCAAGACAGAGAGGTCTCGCAGCGCCGCGACGCCAAAGTGCCGCGCAGCGGCCTCACATTGCTGGCGGCGCAGGTTGTACTCGCCATCAACCAGCCCGCGCTCGATCCCCGAGTGGACGATCATCACCGCAAGCCCTTCCGGCAACGGCACCGGTGTGCAGTCCATACTGCGGCAGTCGATCAGCAGCGCTGCACCTTCAACAGCACGGGCGCTGACCAGTTGGTCCATAATCCCGCACTGGCACCCGGCAAAGCGGTGCTCGGCGCGTTGGCCGATCAGCGCCAGGCGCGTCCGATCCAGATCCGGGTGGCCGGCCAGCGCGGCAAGGGCCAGGCCAGCCGCGTTTTCCAGCGCCGCCGAAGAGGACAGTCCCGCCCCCTGCGGCATGTTTCCCATGATCGCCAGGTCAGCCCCGGATAAAGCCAGCCCGGCCTCAAGCAGGCCGTCGGCAACACCGCGGACATAGTTGCTCCAGGGGGCCACGCTGTCTGGCATGATCGGTTCGGCCAGCGAGAAACTGCTCGTCGCTCCACCCAGATCACCCGCCACGATCCGCACCTGCCCGTCATTCCGCCGCCGCGCCGCCACCATGGTCTGGCGCGAAATCGCGCAGGGCAGCACGAAGCCATCGTTGTAATCGGTGTGCTCGCCGATCAGGTTGACCCGGCCCGGCGCGCGCGCGACCAGTTCCGGCACCGCGTCATAGGTTTCGCGGAACAGGCTGGTTAGCGCGTCGATCATTGACCCTGCCGATAGTGGATTGAACCTGCTGCCCGCAGCCGCTCGGCCGCCTGTTCCGGCGTCAGGTCGCGCTGCGCCTCGGCCAGCAGCTCGTACCCGACCATGAACTTGCGCACCGAGGCCGAGCGTAGCAGCGGCGGATAGAAATGGGCGTGCAATTGCCAGCGGGGATACGCGTCTCCCCGCCCCGGTGCGCCATGCCAGCCCATCGAATAGGGGAAGCTGCATTGGAACAGGTTGTCATACCGCGTGGTCAGTTCCTTAAGCGCGCTCGCCAGATCATCGCGCTGCGCATCCGTCAGGTCCGGCAAGCGCTGCACGGCGAAGCGCGGCAGCAGCAGGACCTCGAACGGCCAGGCCGCCCAGAACGGCACTATCGCCAGCCAGTGCGCCGTCTGGACCACTGCGCGTGGCCCGTCAGCCTCGCGCTCCGCCAGTTCAAGCAGCATGGACTGCTCGCCCGGCCAATCCGTCTGGGTCCGCGCTTCGGTCGCCAGTTCCTGCGGCACATAGCTGGTCGCCCAGACCTGACCGTGCGGGTGCGGGTTGGAACAACCCATCATCGCGCCCTTATTCTCAAACACCTGGACGTTGGCGTAACGCGTAGAAAGGTCTGAAACCTGATTGGCCCAGCAATCGATCACCCCGCGGATCGCGGCGACGGGCAGTTCAGGCAAAGTCAGGGCATGATCGGGCGAAAAACAGATGACCCGGCATTCGCCCTTGGCCTGCTCGGCCTGGAAGAGCGGATCCCCCGCTGGCGGCGCCGGTGTTTCGGGCAGCAGCGCGGCGAAGTCATTCTGGAACACATAAGTGCCGGTGTATTCCGGATTGCGTTCACCGGTGACGCGGGCATTGCCCGGGCAGAGGTAACATTCCGGATCGTGATGCGGCCGCTGCGTCAGGTCCGGCTCATCGACCTGTCCTTGCCACGGCCGCCGCGCGCGGTGGGGCGAGACCAGCAGCCATTCGCCCAGCAACGGATTAAACCGGCGGTGGGGATGCTCGGCGGGATCGAAACTCACAGCGCCGTAACCTCCAGCACCAGCCCGTCCTCGCCACGCAACGGTGGCAAGGCAAGGCCGTGCTGCACCAACCACGCGCCGGGATATTCGGTTTCATCGATCCGGTAGCGTCGCGCCGGATCGAGCATCGGCAGCCGCAAGCCGGGCGCATGGCGCTGGGTCTGCGGATCAATCCGCGTGACCATCAACACCAGCGCTTCGGCCGTGCCATGCGCCTGCCACAGCAGCCCGTCCGCGCCCTCGCCCCGCCAGACCTTCCCGGTATGCAGGCGATCGCGCAGCGACTTGTAGCGCGCAATCCCCTCACCCAGTCGTTCCAGATCGCGCTCGCCCAGCTTGCGCAGGTCCAGCTCGACCCCGAAATGCCCAGGCAAGGCCACATGATTGCGGAACCGCATGGTCTGGATCCGCCCGGTGGCATGGGCCGGGGCGGCTCCGACATGGCTGCCCATCAGTTCGGGCGGGAAGAATTGCAGGTAGCCGCGCTGGATCGCCACCCGGCTGACCGCGTCGATATTGTCGCTGGTCCAGAACCGGTGGGTATAGCGAGCAATGCCAGCATCGATCCGTCCGCCGCCACCTGCGCAGGCCTCGATCTCGACCGCCGGAAAATCGCGTCGCAACCGGGCGAACAGATCATAAGCACCCAGCACCTGCCGGCGAAACGAGGGGCGTTCGCCCGCAGCGGTCAGATCGCGGTTGTGATCCCACTTGAGGTAACCAATCGGCAATTCGCCCAGCAGGCCGGCCAAGCGCTCATAAAGATAGTCGCGCACCTCGCCCCGGCCCATGTCGAGCACCAACTGATTGCGCGCCGTGATCAGCGGGCGTCCGGCGACTTGCAGCGCCCAGTGAGGATGGGCGCGGTACAGCTCGCTTTCCGGGTTGATCATTTCCGGTTCGACCCACAGGCCGAATTCCATGCCCAGCCCGGTAACGTGCTCAGCCAGGGGACCAAGTCCGCGCGGATATTTCACATCGTCGGGCCACCAATCGCCCAGACTGCTGGTGTCATCGTTGCGGCGGTGGAACCAGCCGTCATCCAGCACGAACCGTTCGATCCCGGCCTTGGCTGCGGCATCGGCCAGGTCCTTGAGCGCGGCCTCGTCGTGATCGAAGTAAAAGCCTTCCCAGGTATTGAGATGGACCGGGCGGGGACGCATTTTGCCGCCGGGCCAGTCCATCCGCGCGCGGATCGCGGCGTGGAAATTCTGCGCGACATCATTGGCATTGGCGGCGCAGGTGGCAAGCACTTCGGGTGAGGTCAGGCATTCGCCGGGAGCAAGTGTAACCTCACCCGGCATCAACGCCTCGCCCAGCTGCCATTGCCAGCGCCCGTCATCAACCCAGTCGATGAACTGGCAATGATTGCCAGACCAGGCGAGCTGTGCACCATAGGCGCAGCCATCAGCCTGCACGACGGCCCCGGGAACGCAATCGTGCGACGTAAGCCCGCGCCGATTTTCCCGCCGCCACTGGCTGCGGGTCAGCGCGTCTTCGACCGGAACGAATTCGGTGTTGTGGCGGCCCGAGAAGGACCGGACGGTCCGCGCATGGTCCGGCAGTGGCAGGACGGCGGCGGCGAGCCATTGGACATCGAGCGGGGCATCACCCAGGTTGGTCAACGCCGTCGACAAAGTCAGGACATCACTGTCGGGATCAAGCGCAAGGCTGACGGCAACAGCGATCTTTGCAACTGCATCGGTCAGGGTGACAGTGGCACCTTGGCCGGCGCGCTCAACTGCGCAGTCGGTCGCCTGGAAGGTCCAGTCATGGCCGCTGCGATGGGCCTTCAATCCCGGCTCACCAAACCAGCCCTGGCCCAGACCCGGCATAAGGCTGAACGGCTGATCGAAATCGGGCGAGAAGCTTGGCGTCGGCCGGGTGCTCCGCAGTGCAGGCGGCGCGATTATATCCTCTGGAAGGCGCAGCCCCCAATAACGCCACAGCGGCGCCTCCCCAGGCACCACTTCCAGCACGAGGCTGGATGCGCGGCCATGGAGGACAATCCAGTCATCAGCCCGCGGCAACTGCGCTTCCCCGCCCTTCCTTGATCCGCCAGACCGCAAAGGCGGCCAGCAGCATGCAAATCCCGGAAACACGCAGCACGTTGCGCGCATCACCACCGAGCAACGGTTCATAGGCGAAGCTCATCGTACCCGCAAAGATCAGCATCGGCACGCAGATGAACATATTGAAGATGCCCATGTAGACCCCGGTCCGCTCGGGCGGGATGGTATCGGCGAGGATGATATAGGGATTGCCCATGATCGAGCCCCAGCCGAGCCCGATCCCGATTGCAGCCACGAACAGCAGTTCCTTGGCCCCGATCAGCGGGATCGCCAGCATGGCGAGGCCGGACAAGGTCAGGCAGACCGCATGCAACCGCCCGGCCCCCAGCCGCTTGGCCATCGGCGCCATCGACAGCGCAGCCAGAAAAGCGATCAGGTTGAAGAACGCGCCCACCTGTCCGTTGGTCAGCACTGCCTCGCGATAGGCTGCCGTGCTGGCATCGGCCGTGCCATAGACCGAACGGCTGATCGAATTGGTGACATAGCCCCAGTAGCCCGACATCGCGTACCATTGGAACAGGCTCATCCAGGCCATGCCGCGCATCGCCTTCGGCATTTCGCGGATCGCGCCGAAGATCTCGCCCAAGGTCGCCGCGGGGTTCTTTGGCAAGGCTGCCAGGCGGGCACGCTCGGCCTCAGGCAGCTTGAGTTCGGGAACGCGGGTGATCGACCAGAGGATTGTGCCGAGCGAAAGCACCGATCCGATCCAGAATGAGACCAGCGTAAAGGTCGGAATTCCGCCGCCCTGGGTGGCATCGCGGCTGAGGCCGAACAGGGTTACCAGCAGCGTGGGGCTGAGATAGGCGAGGCACTGCGCGAGACCCGTAAAGGCGCTTTGGCTAAGGAACCCAAAGCCGCGCTGATCGGCTTCAAGCCGGTCATTCACATAGGCGCGATAGGGCTCCATCGTCACATTGTTGCCGACATCGAGCAGGAACAGCAGCGAAAAGGCCATCAGCACCGAGGCAGAGAGCGGCATCAAGAAGAGACCAAGCGCGCACATCAGCGCACCTGCAAGGAAGTAAGGCGTGCGCCGCCCCCAGCGCGAGGAGGTGCGGTCACTGAGCGTGCCGATAATCGGCTGCACGAGCAGCCCGGTCAGCGGTCCGGCGATGCCCAGCCAGGCAAAGTTCTTTTCCTCCGCCCCGAGGTAGCCCCAGATCGGAGACATGTTGGCCTGTTGCAGACCGAAGCTGAACTGCAGGCCGAGGAACCCCAGGTTCATTTGCAGGATCTGCGCGATGCTGAGCTTCGGCCGTGATCCGGTTGCGGCGCCGGCAGCGGCAGGCATGGTGGCTGCGGTCATCGATCCAATCCCCTCCTACGGCGCCTTTGGCACCCGTAAAAACGCAGCCTAGGCGTTGCGATCAGAGTCCGCAACAATCGATTGCAATCGCCCTTTACAGCCGCCCTTCCGCGCGTGCCTTGCGGCCATAGAGGACTTCGAACAGCGGCGAGGCCATCAGCGTGGTGACAATCGCCATGACCACCAGCATCGAAAACAGCGCCGGGGTGATGATCCCGCGCTGCAGCCCGATGTTGATCACGATCAGTTCCATCAGCCCGCGCGAGTTCATCAATGCACCGATGCCCGCGGCGGTGGCGTTATCCTGGCCCGACAGGCGGGCTGCTAGGTAACAGGCCCCGCCCTTTGCCACGATCGACAACGCCAGGATCAGCGCCGCAACTGCCAGCAGCGCCGGATCGGCCAGCAGGTTCAGTTCGGTATGGAGGCCGGAGTAGGTGAAGAAGAACGGCAGCAGCAGGACAACGGTTACCGGTTCCAGCTTGTCACGGATCGCCGCGGTCAGCTTGCCGCGCGGCATCGCCGTGCCGAGCAGGAAGCCACCGAACACGGCATGGATCCCCACCGCATCCATCGCCCAGGCGCACAACAGATAGAGGATCAGGACGACACCCAGCAGCGTCTCGTCCATCCCGGTGACTTCGATCCGCCGGTCCAGCACCGTCAGCAAGCGCGGCGCCAGCAGGACCATGAACAGCGCAAACAGGAAGCCCCCGCCGATCGCCAGGATCGCCACCTGCGGGCCATCGCCAAAGCTCGCCAGGACCAGCGCGATCAGCACCCAGGCCCCGGCATCGTCAATTGCGCCGGCGGAGAGCGACAGCGTGCCGAGGGAGGTGCCGGACAGGCCGCGCTCATGGATGATCCGGGCCAGCATCGGGAATGCGGTGATCGCAATCGCCGCGCCCATGAACAGGGTGGCTTCGAACCGCGTGACCTTGGGCGTGAACAGCCCGCCATGACCAATCAGCCAGGGCGCAATCGCCACGGCTACGGCAAAGGGGGCTGCCATGCCCGCTAGCGAAACGGCGGCAGCGCCCTTGGCTCCCTTGAAAAACTCG
>JBEGJL010000168.1:0-3635 GCA_041184605.1 Pseudomonadota bacterium | reverse complement strand
GGGTGGGCCATCTGCTTCAATCCTGTGGCCGGGTGGCGAGCGCGTAGAGCGCAATCGCGGCGGCGTTCGAAACGTTGAGGCTCTCTACCGCGCCGGACATCGGCAGGCGGGCGATGGCATCGCAGTGCTGCATGATGTTGTGGCGCATGCCTTCGCCCTCGGCGCCCAGCACCAGAGCGATCGGACCGGTCGGCATGGCTTCACCCAGGGTCGACTTGCCTTCGCCATCCAGGCCGATCCGCCAATAACCGGCCTCGGCCATTTCCTCGAGCGCACGAGCCAGGTTGACCACGCGGATCCACGGCACGACTTCCAGTGCTCCCGAGGCTGACTTGGCCAGGGTACCGCTTTCCGGCGGGGCGTGGCGATCCTGCGTGACGATCGCGGCGGCGTTGAAGGCTGCGGCCGAACGCATGATCGCGCCGACATTGTGCGGATCGGTCACCTGATCGAGCACGACCAGCGGCCGCGCCGCGTCACCATCCATCACCTCGTCAAGGAAACGGTCTTCCAGCGCATCGCAATCGAGCACCAGCCCCTGGTGCGGTGCATCACGGGCAACCAGCCGGGCGAGGTCGGCAGCCTGGGCATATTCGACGGGGAAGTCAGCCGGTAGTTCGCCATCAAGCGAGGCAATGCCTTCGCGGGTGGCCCACAGCTTGCGGTGGTTGCGCTCCGGGTTCTTGAGCGCAGCCTCAACCGCGTGCCGCCCCCACAGCCGCACCGCACCCGCGCTGGCCCGGCCCGAACCGCGCCCGCCCTGCATCCGGCCTGCGCGGCCACGAAGGGCGCGGCTGGGCTTGGTGTCACGATTGCGGCTCATATGGCGAATCCCCTGATCATCGGGTGGTCACTAGGGGAAGGTGGTGGACAGGGCTAGATTCGAACTAGCGTACGCTTGCGCGGGCAGATTTACAGTCTGCTGCCTTTAACCACTCGGCCACCTGTCCACACCATTTGCCGGTGCCGGGTTGCCCCGGATTGTGGCCCCCAAGGGGACCTTCCGGCCGAGAGAGCGCGCCTTTGGACAAGGCGGAGCGTGCTGTCAATGGGCCAATCGACTTGTCGTGCGCGTTCCTCCCCGATAGGAAGCCCCGCCATGAGCGAAATCACCCCTGTGATCTCGGCGACGGGCCTCTACACCCCGCCCGAGACGATCTCGAACGATGAACTGGTCGCCAGCTTCAACGCCTATGTGGAACTCCACAATTCGCGCAACGCAGCAGCAATTGCGGCGGGAGAAGTGGAGGAACTGCAGCCCAGTTCCGCTGAGTTCATCGAAAAGGCCAGCGGCATCAAGTCGCGCCACGTGCTGAGCAAGGCCTCGACGCTGGATCCCGAATGCATGGGCCCGCGCTGGCCCGAGCGTTCGAACGACGAGCTTTCGGTTATGGCCGAAATCGGCGTGAAGGCGGCGCTGGATGCATTGCAATCGATCGGACGTGATCCGAAGGATGTCGATGCCGTGCTGTGCGCTGCATCGAACATGCAGCGGCCCTATCCGGCCATGGCGATCGAAATCCAGCAGGCGCTGGGGATCGAAGGCTTTGCCTTTGACATGAACGTGGCCTGTTCTTCCGCCACCTTTGGCATCCAGACTGCGGCCGACTTCATCCGCGCCGGCAATGCCCGCTCGGTGCTGGTGGTCAGCCCGGAAATCTGCACCGGCCACAACAACATGAAGAACCGCGACAGCCACTTCATCTTTGGCGATGTCGCGACCGCCGTGCTGGTTGAGGCCAAGGATATGGCCCCCGCGAAGCATTGGGAAATTGTCGGCACCCGGCTGAAGACGGTGTTTTCCAACAATATCCGCAACAACTTCGGCTTCCTCAACAGCGCCACGCCGGAAACCATCGGCACCCCGGACAAGTTGTTTGTCCAGGAAGGGCGCAAGGTGTTCAAGGAAGTGGTGCCGATGGTCGCGACGATGATCGTCGAACATGCCGGTGAGCTGGGGATTAACCCGACGAGCCTGCGCCGCCTGTGGCTGCACCAGGCCAATTCGGGGATGAACCGTCTGATCTCCCAGCGCGTGCTGGGGCACGAGGCCGATGAGGATGAAAGCCCGACCGTGCTGGACACCTATGGCAATACGTCCAGTGCCGGGTCGATCATTGCCTTCCACCTGCACAATGCCGATCTGGCCGCGGGTGACAACGCGCTGATCTGCTCGTTCGGAGCGGGTTATTCCGCTGGCACCGTCTTTGTCCGCAAGGTAGCCTGACCCATGCCCAACGAGATTCTCGATAACCGCGGGCGCGGTGAAGCCACCTGGCACTGGCCGCGCATTCATCCCGAAGCGCACAAATTTGCAGCGATCGCGGCGATCGCCAGCGCCGCTTGCGCCATGTTCGCTTGGGAAACGCTGGCCTGGCCGCTGGGCTTCCTGGTCTTAGGTATCTGTGCCTTCTTCCGCGATCCGGTGCGTGTCACGCCGCAGGACGATCGCTTCATCGTTGCCCCGGCCGATGGCCTGATCACGCTGATCCAGCAGGTTGAGCCGCCGCGCGAACTGGTGATGGACGATGGCAGCGGGACCAAGGGGCTTGCCCCCGGGCCGGTGACCCGGATTTCGATCTTCATGTCGGTCTTTGATGTCCACATCAACCGCGCGCCGATTGGCGGCACGGTGCGCCGGGTGGTCTATATGCCGGGCAAGTTCATGAACGCCGACCTCGACAAGGCGAGCGAAGAGAACGAGCGCCAGCACATCCTGATCGAGCGCGGCGATGGCGTGGCGATTGGCTTTACCCAGATCGCCGGCCTGATCGCGCGGCGGATCGTGCCCTTCGTCAAGCCGGGCGACATGCTGGCCGGCGGCCAGCGGGTTGGCCTGATCCGCTTTGGCAGCCGGGTTGACGTTTATCTGCCGGCCGGAACCGAGCCGCGGGTGCTGCTGGGGCAAAAGACCGTGGCCGGTGAAACGGTGCTGGCCGAACTGGGTCAGACCCCGCTGATCGAGGGCATCAGCCAGTGAGCGAACAGGGTCAGCCCAAGGGCATGCCTGGCGGGCTGACGCTGCGGGCCATGGTGCCCAATGCGATAACCGCTGCGGCGCTGTGCATGGGGCTGACCGGGATCCGCTTTGCGATCACCGGGGAATGGCAAAAGGCGATCCTGGCGATCGTTGCCGCCGGGGTGCTGGATGGCATCGATGGTCGGATTGCCCGCCTGCTCAAGGCGCAATCGCGGTTCGGTGCCGAGCTGGACAGCTTGGCGGACAATGTCTCATTTGGCGTGGCACCGGCGCTGGTGCTGTTCCTGTGGTCGCTGCAAGACCTGCCGCGCCTGGGGTGGTTTGCCGCGCTGGCCTTTGCCATCGGCTGCGCGCTGCGGCTGGCGCGCTTCAACGCCCGGATCGATATGGCGGACGAGCCGCGCAAGGCTGCCGGTTTCCTGACCGGCGTTCCGGCCCCGCTGGGGGCAGGGCTGGCCTTTCTGCCGATGTACCTGTGGATCGCCACGGGCCGGGACGAATTTCGCGAACCGCTGCTGGTTGGTGGCTGGCTGGTCTTTGTCGGCTTCCTGTTGATTTCAGCCTTGCCCACCGTGACCTGGGGGCGGCTGCGGCCGCGCCGTTCGGTCCGGCTGGAATTCCTGGCCTTCTTCGGTCTGCTGGGTGCCGCCTTGTT
>JBEGJL010000167.1:0-4041 GCA_041184605.1 Pseudomonadota bacterium | reverse complement strand
GCCTTGGCCTTAGCGATCACCGCCTGGGCTTCGACCCGCTGGCGGTTGGCCTCGGCCCGCCAGGCCTCTTCCTCGGCATCGGCAGCGGCACGCGCTGCTTCGGCTGCGGCCAGATCGCTGGCGATCTGCCGGTCACGCGTCTCGACGGTCGCCATCACCTTGGGGACCATGCCCCGGCCAACGACGAAGAAGATGAAGCCGAAGAAGATCAGCATCCAGAAGATCTGGCTGGACCAGGTTTCGGCAAGTTGCGCGATTTGAGGCATCGGGGCGTCCGCAATTTGTCCGGCCGGCCCCGCCGCGGGGGCAGGAACCAGCCGGTCAGTCTGTCAATCGTAGGTCTTAGGCGACGAAGATCAGGATCATCGCGACGACGAACGAGAGCAGGCCCAGAAGTTCGGCGGCGGCGAAGCCGATGAACAGGCGGCCCTGCTGGCCGTCAGCCGCGCCCGGGTTGCGCAGAGCGCTTTCCAGGAACGAACCGAACACGTTACCCACGCCGATGGCGGCCATGCCGGCGCCGATGGCAGCGAGACCAGCACCGATCAGCTTGGCGCTTGCAGGTTCCATTTCGATAACTCCTTTTTCGAAAATTCGTGTGGTTGGATTAGACTTAGTGAAGGTTTTCGGCGTCGTTGAGATACAGCGACGTCAGCAGTGCAAAGACATAGGCCTGGATCCCGGCGACCAGGATTTCCAGGGCACAGATCGCGATCATCAGCGCGAAGCTGAGGACCGACACAACCGGGCCGATGCCGAGACCGGCATTGACGCCATTGATCACGAAGCCCGACAGCACTTCCAGCAGCACGTGCCCGGCCATCATGGCCACGAACAGTCGCAGGCCGAGGCTGAAGGGACGCACCAGGAACGAGACCAGCTCGATCATGAAGATCAGCGGGATCATCACCAGCGGGGTGCCGTGCGGCACGAACAACGAGAAGAAGTGCAGCTTGTGCTTCCAGAAGCCAACCAGCAGCACGATCGCAAAGCTCATCACCGCCAGCACGCCGGTGGCGGTGAAGTGGCTGGTGAAGGTAAAGGGATGCAGGCCAACCAGACCCAGCGGCATCAGGCCGAGGATGTTGGCGAACAGGATGAACATGAACAGCGAGAAGATGTAGGGCACATACTTCTTGCCGGCCGGGCCGATATTGGCGGCCAGCAGGTTGTCGATAAAGCCGGTAAAGCCTTCGACCGCCATCTGCCAACGGCCGGGAACCAGTTCCCGCTTCAGCCCGCCAGCGACGAAGACCAGCAGCGCAACAGCCGCGATCGCCATCCACAGCGAGGAATTGGTGAAGGCAATATTGTAGCCCGCGATCTGCCAGTGATCGGTGCCGAACAACGGCTCGATCGTGAACTGGTGCATCGGATCGACTTTAGCCGCTTCGGCCACGCGACGTACCCTTCTTGCTCAATTCATATACGACCAGCGCCCCTCTGGCCTACAGCAAGGTCAATCAGGGCGCCGGGACGAAATCCGGATGATGTTCCTGAAGGCGACGATGATCCCGAGAGCCATCATCACCAACAGACCCCAGGGGGTGGTTCGGGCAAACTGGTCAATGACCCAGCCGATGAACGCACCGCCACCGATCCCCCCGATCAGCTCGGCCAGAACGCGATTGCCAAGGCGGTAATTCGCATCGGCTTCCGTGCCCAGGCTTGGCTTGTTGCGCTGTTCTTCCCGCTCTCTGGCGGCCTTAAGCCGCGCTTCGAGCGCGTTGACCCGCGCATCTTCACCAATGGGTTCTCGGGCAGGAGGTTCATCGTTCATGCCAGTCTCCTAATGCGGGAGCGATGGACACGCACAACGGCCGCCCGCCGAGGGCACCGGCCCCTTAGGTTGGGGCAAGGCCTGAGTCAACCGCCGCAGAGGGCGGTATAACCGGCAACGGCGGCGGCAAGTTGCGCCTTGCGGCAGGCAACCGTCAGAATCAGGGGCAACGGGGATCGCGCAATGGCGCGGCGGCGGTGCGGGTCTGCCAGGAACCGTCCGGTGCCTGATACTTTTCACCTGGAACGGTCCGGGCAATCGCCTGACAGCCAGCCGAGAAAGCGTATTCCTCTATCGTCGCGCCATTGGCCTGGGCGCGCTCGGCATAAACGGCCTTGCGTTTGATGTTGATGTCATCGGCGAGGCGGCGCGTTTCCGCGCTCGGTGCGGTGGGGAAACCGAGGTAGCCATCGACCTTTTCGCCAACCTCGCCGCTGGCGCGGGCAGCAGCATAGGCCGGATCGCGCTGCTGGGCCGAAGCCGGCGCGACTAGCGCACTTGCCGCAAGCGCGGCCCAAGCTGCTGCGGCGAGGCGGCTTTGTTCGAAACGGGCGGCAATCTTGGTCATCATATCGTCCTCAGAAAATTCCCGGATTGTCCTTGATCGTGTTGCCGGCATCGGCGGCGAGACGATAGACAACCTCTTGCTTGATATTGATGTTCAGTTCGATGATGATCGGCTTGTCCGGCGCGTTGACCGAAATGCAACCGGTCAGGGTCATCGCACTGGCAATCAGCATCAACCCTTTCACTCGGGCTGCGCGGACCATTCCCCGCCGCCCTGACCGCCCCAGTCGAAATGCCACATGTTCCATCGTTGAACTTGTCGCAGCCCGCACTGGCTTGGTCAATTGTTCTGACTTCATGGCACTTTCCTGCTGACTGGGGGCTGAACATCGGATGGCGCGGGTGCGATTGGGCGGCCGTCTTGATCCACCAGGCCAAGCTCACGCGGATCCGTGACATAGGCCGGATCGTAGAGCGATCGGAACGAGCGCAGCAGCCGCTGGAAGGGTCCGCGGACGTTGATGTTGAAGCGGATTGGCAGCTTGCCGATCTGGCGGGTGAAATAGTTCTGCTTGGCGCCGGCGCCCTGCGTTACCCCATCGATCCGCACCCGCGTGACGATTTCACCGGCGAGGGCTCCGTCCACCCCAATCCGCATCTGCCGGTAATCGAGGGATCGCAGCGACTGGAAGGCGAAGTTCGCCATGGTGCCCATGTCCTTGTAGGTCAGCGCGCCGACATAGGAGACATTGCCGCCGGGCGGGCGCGAGGTCAGCAGGCCACCTTCGATCCGACCACCCTGCTCGTCGAACACCAGCGGCAGGTCGCCATCGAACACGCCGGTTGCCGCGACATTGGACATGTCGATCTGCTGGATGAACTTGGCCGCATCGGCAGCGGTGAGCCGCAAGGTAAAGCGACGCTCATCCGATGCACCAAGCCGCATGCGGGTGGGCAAAAGCTGCAGACGGCCCCCCAGGAAGGGCCATTCCGCCCCCTTGACCACCAGCATCCGGTCCGGTTCGAGTTGGAAGCGGAGTTGCCCTTCGTAGACCTCGATCCCGGGGTTGATAGCGGAGATCTCCAACACCTGATCGGGAGCTGTGATCATGCCTAGCAGATCGGTGAACCGGACAGTCCCACTCACCCCCTTAACCGGGCCAAAGGCGGCGGCGAAATCGAGCTGGTCGGTGGTGAAGCTGCCGGTCGAGGTGACTGCCCGCGGGTTCCAGTCGATCCGCCCGGTGCCACGCACAGTGCCGCGGGCATTGGCGATCACACCGAGTGCCAGATAGCTGAGGGTATCGGGCTGGAGCTTCTCATCGAACACGAGATTTCGCACTGCCAGATCGGCATGGCCGGTGCCCGTGGCCAGATCGTGCGCAATCGTCGCTTCGGTCACCACGCGGTCCGATATCGGTTCGCGCAGAGCAGCGAAGGCAGCGATGCGGTTGTTTAGCAGCGTCAACCGAGCATCGCGGGCCATGACCGGGCGGAAGCGGTCATCGACCAGGCGGTCCTCCAGCCGGAACTGTCCTTCGCCCAGACTGAGCTGGCCGCCGGCATAGTGCCAGGTCCCGCTGGCATCGCGGATATCGAGCGGCACCGCCGCCAGCCGCGCTCCGGCTCCGCTGAACCGCCCCGAAAGTGTCGGACCAAGCCGGCCGGTCAAGGCGGCGATGGCAAAGCGGCTCGGTGCGTCTGCCGGCCCCAGTGTTACGTCGATATTGCGGGCGACCAAAGCCCCGGGCCAG
>JBEGJL010000166.1:0-4068 GCA_041184605.1 Pseudomonadota bacterium | reverse complement strand
ATCCAGCGCCGCGGGCTCTATCCGCCGCCACCGGGCGCTTCGCCGATTCCCGGGCTGGAAGTGGCCGGGCAAATTGTCGCCCTGGGCGCTGGCGTCGATGATGTCATGCTGGGGCAGCAGGTCTGCGCGCTCGTCGCGGGCGGGGGCTATGCCGAATATTGCCTGGCCATGGCCGATCACTGCCTGCCGGTTCCGGCGGACATGCCGCTGGATCAGGCTGCGGCCCTGCCGGAAACGCTGTTTACGGTCTGGCACAACGTGTTCGAACGCGGCTGGGCCAAGGAGGGGGAGACGATCCTGGTCCATGGCGGGACCAGCGGGATCGGGACCATGGCAATCATGCTGGGCAAGGCCTTTGGCCTGACCGTGATCGTCACCTGTGGCGATGCCGAAAAATGCGCTGCCGCGCTGCAGATCGGCGCTGACCATGCGATTGATTACAAGGCCAGTGACTTTGTCGAAGAAGTCGGCCGGATCACCGGCGGGCAGGGTGTCGATCTGGTGCTGGATATGGTCGCCGGGGACTATGTCGCCCGCAACATGCGCTGCATGAAGGAAGACGGGCGCCACGTGACCATCGCGGTGCAGGGCGGCATGCAGGCCGAACTCAACATGGCCGTGATCATGAGCCGCCGCTACACCCTGACCGGATCGACCCTGCGGCCGCGCTCCAATGCGTTCAAGGCGCTGCTCGCCCAGGAAATCGCCAGCAATGCCTGGCCGCTGTTTGCCAGCGGGCAATTGCGCCCGATCATGGATCAGGCCTTTCCGCTGGCACAGGCTGCGGAAGCCCACGCCCGGATGGAAGCCGGGGCGCACATCGGCAAGATCGTGCTCAAGGTCGGCTGACCTGACTCAATCCTTGCCGAATCCGCCATTATCACCTAGATGGACCGCCGAACGGCCGCTCCGGTAAGGGGCGGCCCTATTATTTTGAACCCGATTTCTGGCGGAGAATACCCGTGACCCAGCCCACCCCGCTGATGCCGCATGCGACTGCCTCGTGGCTGGTCGACAACACCGCGCTTTCGTTCGAACAGATCGCCGAATTTTGCGGGCTGCATATCCTTGAAGTGAATGCGATGGCCGATGACCTGGCCAGCAGCAAGTATACCGGCCGCGATCCGGTCCGTTCGGGTGAGCTGACCATGGCGGAAATCGAAAAGGGTCAGAACGACCCGTCCTATTCGCTGGTCATGCAGAAGGCCCCGGCGCAGGTCAGCCGGACCAAGGGTCCGCGCTATACCCCGGTCTCGAAGCGCCAGGACAAGCCCGATGGCATCGCCTGGATCCTGCGCGCCCACCCGGAAATCTCCGACGCGCAGATTGGCAAGCTGATCGGCACGACCCGCAACACCATCGCCGCGATCCGCGATCGCAGCCACTGGAACATCGCCAACATCCAGCCCAAGGATCCGGTGACCCTGGGCCTGTGCAGCCAGCGTGAGCTGGATGCGATCGTGGCCAAGGCCGCCAAGAAGGCCGGCCTGGTTGACGAAGCCGGCGACGATGCCCGTCTGGGTGACGATCGCGAAGCCCTGATCGAGGAACTGCGCGCCGAACGCGAAGCCCAGTCCAAGGCCGCTTCGGAAGCCGCGCAGGAAGCCGAAGCCGCCGCCTGGCTTGAAGCCAAGCGCGCCGCCGAAGCTTCGGACGAAGGATAAGTTCTGATCTATTTCGGCCCCGCGCTTGCGGGGGGCCACTCGTGGCACCACTTAAGCTGACATGACTGTCAGCACGTCTGCCGCATCCCCGCCCCAGCCATGGCAGGCGCACTATGCGCACCCGACGCCGTGGGACACGGTCTTTGCGCCTTTGTCGGTGCCGCAGATGTTTGCGAACAGCGCCGCGCGCTTTGCCGACCGGCCACTGGTCGATTTTCTGGGCCGGCTGTTCACCTATCGCGACCTGCAGCTTGAAGCACTGGCCTTTGCGGCCGGCCTGCAACGGCTCGGAATTGGCAAGGGTGACCGGGTCGGCCTGTTCCTGCCCAATGTGCCGCTCTACATTTCGGCCTATTATGGCGCGATGATCGCCGGGGCGACGGTCGTCAATTTCTCGCCACTCTACACCGCTGACGAACTGGCCGCGCAGGTGGCGGATTCGGGGGCGCGGCTGTTGGTGACGGTCGATTCATCCGCGCTCCTGCCCACGGCCGTGACGGTCAAGGACCAGTCGGCGCTGGAGTGGCTGGTGGTTGGCTCGCTTGCCGCGCAACTGCCGTGGATCAATGGCCTGGCCCTGCGCCTGTTTGGGCGCAAATCGCTTAGCCCGGTCCCGCCCTCGGCGCTGCACTGGGACGATGTCCTGGCCGATTCCGCCCCGCAGCCGGTGCCACTCGATCCCGAGGAAGACCTCGCGCTGCTTCAGTATACCGGCGGCACCACCGGCACCCCCAAGGGCGCGATGCTGACCCACCAGAACATCACCGCCAATACCCGCCAGGTCGAGGCGATCGATCCGCAGCAGCAGGCCCGCGATGTGATTGTCGGGGTCCTGCCGTTCTTCCACGTCTTTGCCAATATCTGCGTGCTCAACCGGACGGTCGCCCATGGTGGCTGTATTGCCATGTTGCCGCGCTTTGATGCCGGGCAGGCGCTGAAGACGCTGGCGCGGGTCAAGGCGACCGCGATGCCGGGGGTGCCAACCATGTACCAGGCGCTGCTCGATCACCCGGACTGCGGGAAGACCGATTTCGGCTCGCTCAGGGTCTGCATTTCAGGCGGTGCTCCCTTGCCGCTGCCGCTCAAGCAGCGCTTTGAGGCCGTGACTGGCGCGCGGCTGATCGAAGGCTATGGCCTGACCGAGACGGCCGGCGTGGCCGCGGCCAATCCCTATGAGGGTGAAGAGCGCCCGGGCACGATCGGCCAGCCGATCCCGGCGACGCGGGTCCGCCTGCTCGACAAGGAGGATCCGGCGCAGGATGCCCCTCCGGGGGAGCCGGGCGAACTTGCGATCCAGGGGCCACAGGTGATGCGCGGCTACTGGCGGCGGCCCGAGGCGGCTGCCGCGGCCTTTGCCGAGCGGCCCGACGGACGCTGGCTGCGCACGGGCGACGTGGCCGTGCTGGAAGAAGGCGGCTATCTGCGGATTGTCGACCGGATCAAGGACATGATTGCGGTCGGCGGGTTCAAGGTCTTCCCCAGCCAGGTCGAGGCGGTGCTGTTGCACCATCCGGCGGTCAGGGAAGCGCTGGTGATCGGGGTGCCCGATGCCTATCGCGGAGAGGCGCCGCGCGCCTTTGTCACCCTGCACGAAGGCGCGGCCGCGACCGGTGAGGCGCTGGCCGACTGGCTCAATGGCCAGCTCGGCAAGCATGAGCGGGTGGATAGTGTGGTGGTGCGTGACAGCCTGCCCAAGACAATGATCGGCAAGCTCGACCGCAAGGCGCTGCGCGCCGAACTGGGCTTAGGCTGAACCGACCGCTTAACCCGCCAGGGTGAGCAGCTTTTCGACGCTTTCAGCCGGGGTCTCTTCGGGCTGGCCCACCCCGCGCGGGGCAAAGCGGCCATCAACCTGCGCGCCCTGCTCGATCGTCAGGGCGTCGTAATGCACGTCGCCGTGAATCCGTGCTGACTTGAGGATCACCAGTTCGCGAGCCGAGATCGAACCGCGGACCACGCCTGCCAGCCGGGCGTTTTCCGCCTTGACCGCACCGACGATCTCGCCCGTTTCGCCCTGGACAAGGGAACTGCAGGTGACATCGCCATCCACCTTGCCATCCAGGTGAAGGTCAGCCGAAGCCGTGACATTGCCCTTGATCGCCGTATCGGCCCCAAGGACCGAAAAGGTCGATCCGCGCATTGTATTACCGCCTGTTGGTCGCGGCGTTGCCGCCGCGGTTTTCTTGTTGAACATGAGACGCCGCCTCAAGGAATGGCCGGGGGTTTACCGCGCGATCGTTGATCCGGACCTCGAAATGGAGGTGGGGACCCGTCGATCGTCCGGTGCTGCCGATCAATCCGATTACCTGTCCTGCCTGGACCGGTTGACCCACCCGTGCCCTGAAACCCGACATGTGAGCATAGCGCGTCATCAGCCCATTGCCATGCTCAATTTCAACCACGT
>JBEGJL010000165.1:0-3551 GCA_041184605.1 Pseudomonadota bacterium | reverse complement strand
TTAGGGCTTACCGTTACGGGTTACATCACTCTCCCGGCCCAGACGACACGACCGACGACGTGCATTTCCTCATCCGTGGCATTGATCGGCGAGACATTCGGGTTGTCGGACATGATGCTGTATGAGCCTCCAGGCAAACGGCGAACTCGCTTGATCACGCCCAAGTCGCCGTAGGACAGGGCCCAAATTCGGTCTTGCTGGTCTATCCGTTTTTGCGAAGTGTCGATCAGGACGACATCTCCATCCAAGAGGGTCGGCGTCATCGAGTCACCGGCGCCGCGAGCCACGAACAGATCGGCAAATCCGCCGCGCATAAGCGACCGAAGCCAATCGCGCTGAAACGGCATGAAGCCTATGTGACGGTAGTCAGAGAAAATCGAACCGCCACCCATGCTGTAGCCAAGTTCTAGTTGGGGTATAAGCGCAAGGCCCATTTCCTTTGCTTGTAGCTCAATTTCTGCCTCGGCAGACTCGTCCGAGCGCTCTAGGTCGCCGCCCTTCACCAGCCATTTAGCGGGGACTCCCAACACCTCGGCGAACGCCTCTGCGTGCTTGAGGAAACCATTCTGATTGTTCTCGTAAGCCCGGTAGGTCACCGGCTTCATGCGCATGCGCGCTGCGAAGTCCGCTGCCTCCGCAAATCCGGCCTGCGCGCGGGCATGCTTCAAGCGACCACCGGGCGAATCTAAATCGATATCTTCCATTTGCACCACATCGCATAGCGTGGCGCTACAAATCATATTGCGTTGCTGCGCTACGAATGATAGCGTCTCGGCACTATGGATCACAAGCAACTCCTGAAAGACCTCGGCGGGGAGCACGCGGTACATGCGGCGCTCGAAGCGAGGCACATCGCCATCACCCCCGTCGCTGTCCGGGCATGGGCGTTGGGTGCCAGATCGATCCCGGCGAAATATTGGGCGCACATCGCCGACATCGCTTCTGGCCTCGGCAAGACCGTCTCGTTCGAGGAACTTGCTGAGAGCGTGAAGGCCGAGCCGAGACTGCCCCGGAAGGCGGCGGCATGAAAAGCCTTTTGGATGGATTCATCATCGACATTCGTGAGTGGCTGGGGATGCCCGGCAACTCCAAAGCGAAACTCGCTAGGCTCACCGGCCTTCATCGCAACACCCTGCTCGGGTGCGACCGCGACGACTGGAACCCGACGCTGGATGTTCTGCGCAAGATTGAGCCACACGTGCGCGACTGGTCCCCCGACCAAAGGGGAGAAGCGGCATGACCGGTGCAGAACTCAACAGCGAGGCCCTCACCGACCACCAGTGGGCAATGTGTGCTTCGGCGCGTCAATTCCCGGTGATCCTTGCGACGCGAGGGCAGTCCATCACTGCCGCTTCTCTGGCCCGCAATGGCTGGGGAACTGTGGAGGATGGGGCCAGCGGTGAGCGTATTTTCCGCCTTAACCAAGCTGGTTGCGACGAGTTCGCATGGCTTGATGAACTCAAGGACGATGCGGCATGACCCTCACCCTCCTCGCCCTCTGGCTCATCCCCGGCTTTGCCATCGGGTTCCTGCCCATGGCGGCTAAGCGGCGGGAGGGGTGAATGCGCGCATACGAAGCATTCCTCGCCAGCAAGGCAATCAGCGATCCCATGACCGGGCTGATTGATATCCCAGACCTCCCAGACTGCATGTTCCCACATCAGCGCGATATCGTGCGATGGGCGCTGCGTCGTGGCCGTGCCGCGCTGTTCGCCGGGACCGGCCTCGGCAAGTCGTTGATGGAACTGGCGTGGGCGCAAGCCGTCCACACCGCCACCGGCAAAGATATCCTGCATCTGGCTCCACTCGCGGTTTCCGCACAGATGGTCCGCGAAGCTGACAAGTTCGGCATTCCGGCGCGGATCGTCGCGATGCAAGCAGATTGCCAGCCCGGCATAAATATCACAAACTATCAGAAGATCGACCACTTCGACCTTTCGCGATTCGGTGGTGTCATCCTTGATGAAAGCAGCATCCTCAAGAGTACAGATGGACACTACCGGTCCAAACTGATCTCGGGATGCCAGTCGATCCCGTTCCGCCTCGCCGCCACTGCGACCCCGGCCCCGAATGATTTCATGGAACTCGGCAACCATGCCGAATTCCTCGGCATCATGTCGTACACCGATATGCTTTCCACATTCTTCGCGCATGATGGTGGGGAAACGCAAAAGTGGCGTCTCAAGGGCCACGCTGAAAACGAGTTCTGGAAGTGGATGGCATCGTGGGCAGTGATGCTCCGCAAGCCCTCTGACCTCGGATATTTGAACGACGGATACGATCTGCCCCCGCTGCGTTTCGTCCAACACAGCGTATCCGTCGATTATGCGCCGAACGTCGAAACCGGGATGCTTTTCCCCATGCAGGCGGAAACGCTGCAAGAGCGGCTCGCGGCCCGTCGGTCCACAATTGATGGGCGATGCACGCTTGCCGCGTCGATCACGCCGGCCGATCGCCCGTTCGTCTGGTGGTGCAATCTCAATGCCGAGAGCAGCCTGATCGCCAAGCTGATCCCGGATGCTGTAGAAACGCTCGGGTCTGACAGTGACGATGTGAAAGAGCGCAAGTTGCGCGACTTCTCGGAAGGCCGCATTCGCGTGCTGGTCACGAAGCCCGGTGTCGCCGGGTTCGGTATGAACTGGCAGCACTGCGCCGACACCGGGTTTGTCGGGCTGAATGACAGCTTCGAGCAGTTCTATCAGGCTGTGCGCCGCTTCTGGCGCTTCGGGCAGTCGCAACCGGTCACTGCCCACATCATCGCCAGCGAACTTGAAGGTTCGACTGTTGCCAACATCAAGCGCAAGGAAGCTGATGCAGAGCGCATGGCTGCGGCGATGGTCATGCATATGGCCGACCTGTCGAGCGAAAGCATCCGGGGGAGCGTTCGCGATACGCCATCCTACCATCCGACCATCCCTGTTCAAATCCCGACCTTTCTGGAGGCTGCGGCATGATTTCCGGCATTAAATGCGTCGATCAGGTCATCACCGACGAATACGCCATCTATCAGGGCGATAGCTGCGAAGTAATCCGCGCTATCCCCGGCGATAGCATCCACTTCGGCATCCACTCGCCGCCGTTCGAGGGCCTTTACAAGTTCTCGAACTACGATCGCGATATCTCGAACAATGGCGGCCCCGATTTCTGGGAGCACTACAGCTTCCTGATCCAGGAACTGTTGCGCGTGACTATGCCGGGTCGCATCCATGCCGTGCATGTCATGCAGTTGCCGACCAGCAAGATCAGGCACGGGCATATCGGGATGCGAGATTTCCGTGGCGAAGTGATCCGGGCTTACGAGGATGCAGGCTGGATTTTCCATAGTGAGGTCTGCATCTGGAAAGACCCCGTCGTCGCGCAGCAGCGCACGAAGTCTATCCGGCTGCTCCACAAGCAGATCGTCAAGGACAGCACGATCAGCGGCCAGGGCCTGGCTGACTATATCGTCACGTTCCGCAAACCGGGCGAAAACCCGGAGCCGGTCAGTGGCTGCTTTGACCGATACAGCGGCGTCAATGAGCCTGACCGCAGCAAATACACCACCCCGACCG